>DIUK01000015.1:0-289 GCA_002422995.1 Rhodocyclaceae bacterium UBA6160 | reverse complement strand
ACGTCATCCCAGTCGATGGTGGATTTGTCCTTCTCGGCGGAAGATTTTTCCCGGCGCAGCCAGTCGCGTACATCGTTGTAGGTCGAGCGGTAATCCTGAATTTTCCGCTCGGCGGGGAGCGTGATGGCTTGCAATGCGGTCAGATCGTCGTCGTTCAGATAGTGCTTGGCCTTGAACGCCTCCACCGCTGCCGGGTCGGTCAGGTCGACGCTTTGCAATTCCTTCAGGCTGGCGAACTCGTCATAGTTTTGCAGCACGTTCTCGACGCGCAAATACTCGCCAAACAGCT
>DIUK01000039.1 GCA_002422995.1 Rhodocyclaceae bacterium UBA6160 | reverse complement strand
AGCCAAAACGGCTGCGGGCAAGGGCGGAGAAAAGCCGGAAGAACCAAGGCACGAGGAGGTTAGCCGCGAAGAAGCAAAACGCGAAGAGGCGCTGGACTTGCTGGTGGAAACCGTCGAAGCCCTGATGTCGGAGCGGGGTGGCGAGGCGACTTTGTGGGGCTCGATGGTCAAACCGACCTTGCAGCGGAGGAAGCCCGGGTTTACCGAGTCTTACTATGGTTACCGATCATTCCGTCATTTATTGGAGGATGCCAAAAAGCGCAAATTGCTCATCGTTGAGCGTGATGAGAAGTCTGGACAATATGCCATTCGATTGCCGCTGGATGAATGAGCTGTGGTGAAGAAATTTAGAAGAGTGTGTGCCAGATGAATACTGAAATCAAACCAGGGCAGTCACTTGACCTGTTAAAAGCGCTGCACATCCTGACGCGCGATGGCAAGTTGAACCAGGATAGCCGCCGCAAGTTAAAGCAGATTTATCACTTGTACCATTTCATTGAGCCCTTGCTGCAAGAGCTTGTGGATGCCGGTGGCGAGTTTTCTTTAGCCGATCACGGTGCGGGCAAGTCTTACCTGGGGTTTATTTTGTACGACTTGTTTTTTAAGTCGCGCGAGGCTGGTAGCGGGGGTGGCAACATGTTGGGCATGCTGTATGGCATTGAGCGGCGTGCTGAACTGGTGACGCAAGCGCAAGTTTTGGCGCGCCAATTAGCCTTTGCGCGCATGGCATTTTTGAACCTGTCGGTCGAGGCGTCGATGAGTTCGCCCGATCTGCCAGCGAAGGTGCACATGGTTACTGCGCTCCATGCGTGCGATACCGCGACGGATGATGCTATTCGTTTTGCCTTGCATAAAGAAGCGCAATTCATTGTGCTGGTGCCTTGCTGCCAGGCAGAGGTAGCATCTGTCATGCGGCAGAACAAAAGCGCATCATTAGCGAAAACGCCCTTGGCAGAAATTTGGCGGCATCCGATTCACACACGGGAGTTTGGCAGCCAGCTCACCAACGTGTTGCGTTGCTTGTTACTTGAGGCACACGGTTATACGTTGACCGTCACGGAGCTTGTCGGGTGGGAGCATTCGATGAAAAATGAATTGATCATCGCGCGTCGTGGCCAAGTGCCGCGCGGCAATGCAAGGCAGCGTGCGGAGCAGATTTTGCAGGAATTGAATCTGCCAGAACTCTTGCCCCGGTTTGTGTATTGAGGTGAGGCTCTTGCAGGTGATGCACGCCCAGGAAGACTGCTTTGCGTTGCTGGACGATAGCAGTGCCAGTGACCTAGTACGCCGTTCCCGCTTATACACTCGACTAGTCCGTAGTTTGTCCTGCACCAGTGCGGCTGACTTCCCCCGTTTGCTAGACGCCATGCATCAGGGGCAAACAGCGGGTTTGCATGCAGTCGCTCTGTTTTCTTTTGAGCTGGGCGCCACTTTGCAAGGCCTCACAGAAGGGACTTCCAGGCAAGAGTTAGCCCAGGTGTTGTTGTTTGCCGACTGTCAGAAGTTGTCTGCAAAGGCAGTTGATGCTTGGTTAATAGCGCGCGCTGCGAGTGAAGGCCAAACGTCTTTTGCTGGCATTACACAGGTTTCACCGAGTGAGGATGAAGCCGCCTTTACTGCGGCTATTGCCGAGATTCACCGGGCGATTGCGGCGGGTGAAACCTATCAGGTCAATTACACCTATCGACTGAATTTTGCGGCCTATGGTGGTGTGGTACGGCTTTATCAACGCCTGAAAAAACGCCAGCCGGTGCCTTTTGGGGCGTTGATCAACTTGCCTGATGGCCGCGCGGTGCTGTCTTTCTCGCCTGAGCTGGCGATCCAGCATCAAACTGGTGAGCTATTGGCGCTGCCGATGAAAGGCACCGCTGCGGCATCCGACGATGTTGCGCTGAATGCTGCCAACGCGCAGCAACTCGCCCTTGATCCAAAAAACCGGGCGGAAAATGTGATGATTGTTGATTTACTGCGCAATGACTTGGGGCGCGTGGCTATCCTTGGCAGTGTGCAGGTGCCTGAATTGTTTCAAGTGGCCCGTTATGGTGATGTTTTGCAGATGACATCAACGGTGAAAGCCCAAGTTGCGCCTAACCGAACTCTGCTTGACGTGCTCACCGCAGTATTGCCGTGTGGTTCAGTCACAGGTGCGCCCAAACGCCGCACGCTGGAAATTATTCAGGCGTTAGAAGCTTCACCGCGGGGCTACTACACGGGTGCTTTGGGGTGGTTTGATGCGCCGGAGATAACCGGTGGGCAGTGTGCCCAGCCTGCCCTGGGTGATTTTTGTTTGTCAGTACCTATTCGTACGCTGGTACTGGACAAACCTCAACCCGATGGACAACGTCGTGGCATCATGGGCGTGGGCGCAGGGATAGTGCAGGACAGCATGGCCAAAGCAGAGTTTTTGGAATGCGGACTCAAAGCACAGTTTTTAACCGGCTTGCCGCATGAGTTTGAATTATTCGAGACGCTGTTGGCAAGCGATGTGGGCTGTCCCTATCTTGAATTACATATGCAGCGCCTGGCCGCTTCTGCGGCGTATTTTGGTTTTATTTTTGACGCAGAAAAAATACGCAAAGCGATTCATGCCGCTTGTGCCTCTATAGGCCAGACGCCTGGCAAGCCGCATCGTTTGCGTTTGACATTAAGCCAAGGCGGGCAGATTGCCACTCAATTCGTTCCTTTGCAGCCGCTCGTAGTGCGGGAAGGGCAAGTAAGGGTGCTCGTTGCCAAAGCCCCCGTGAAAATCGAGGCGCTTTTCTTGCGGCATAAAACCACGTACCGCGCAGCTTACGATGCGGCCTGGCGCGCGGCAGAAGCGGCGGGTGCGTTTGATATGCTGTTTTTTAATGCGCATGGCGAACTCACTGAGGGCGCGCGCAGCAATGTGTTTATCCAGCAAGCTGGGCAGTGGTATACGCCGCCGCTTGCCTGTGGTCTTTTGCCAGGTGTGATGCGTCAGATAATGCTGAATGATGCTGCTTGGTCAGCGCGTGAAAAATTGCTGACGATGGATGATTTACGCACGGCGGAAGCTGTGGTGGTGTGTAATGCGTTGCGCGGAGCCTTGTCAGCTAAAGTGGTTTGGCCATTGGATAGCAGTTAAAAAAA
>DIUK01000054.1 GCA_002422995.1 Rhodocyclaceae bacterium UBA6160 | reverse complement strand
GGGCTCAAAACCGTTGACCACCTGGCGCCGGGCACCATCCGCAAGCGTGTTGAGGCGCTGGCCCGCGCCATTGACTGGCACCATCGCCGCCGGGGCGAAGCGGTTGAAAACCCCCTGCGCCACATGCCGCGTGGCTACGCCAGCCCCACCACGGCCGAACTGTCTGCCATGGTAAACAGCGGCAAGGCGCCCAAACGTGATGTGCAACGTGACCGCCGCCTGAGCGCTGCCGAGCTGGCCCGCGTGCGCGACGCCCTGGCTGGCAAGGTGCGCCCAGACCGCCAGCGCGCTTGGGGCGATGATGCGGGTTTTGCGCTGCTATTTGAACTGATACTAGCCACCGGCATGCGGCTAAGCGAAGCCTACCGCCTGCGGGTTGACCAGATCGACTTTGCGCGCTGGGTGATCAAGGTGGAAGGCAGCAAGGGCCACCGGGGCGCCGCCAAGCCGCGCGTGGTGCCGCTGGTCAAACCCATGCGCCCACCGCTTGAGCGCTGGTGCCAGGGCCGGGTGGGGCGCGTGTTTGACTTTTGGGACGGCACACCCGCAGACCGCCCCCGCTGCACCATGCGCCTATCAGCCCGCTTTGCCACCCTGTTTGCCTATGCCAACGTGCCCGACTGCACTGAGCACGACCTGCGCCACTGCGCCACTTGCGCCTGGTTCGAGCTGCGCGACCCGGCCGGGCGCTGGGTGTTTTCTGAAATCGAGATTTGCCGCATTTTGGGCTGGAGCGATACCCGCATGGCGCTCAGGTATGCGTCGATGCGCGGGGAGGATCTGGCGGCGCGGCTGGGGTGATTAAGGAAGCAGTGCGGGCTTGAAGTCTCCGCCTTGCTGGTACCTGTTGTGGCCGCCATCATTCCATGCAGGCCCGCGCCATGGCGCCGTTTCATCAAACCATTTGATAGAGCCGTCAGGGTTTTTCTCAATGGCGCTGCATCCAAACCCATGATCACCCGGCTTTAGCAAAACCCGCCCATCGTTTTTGTATTTGTAAGGGGGCAGCCAAAACGGGTTCACCAGCCCGGTGCGGGTTTTCATCGTCTTTTTGCGTTTACGTAGTTTCATGATTACAAAAACCTTAATTCTTTCAATCAATAACCGGCATCACTGAAATTTCAACAACATCTTCAACATTAGTATTTGCATACATTTTGTAACCATATACTACAAAATCACCATCATATCCAACTGATGATAACCACCCTTTGCAACACGTTCCTTTTTTAGCAGAGGATATAAATTTGTCGACCTCATTCAGTTCTTTTGGAATATCAAGTATCACATGAGTGAGAATATTATTCTCATCAAAAATTAATTTCATATCAATCACCCCAATCAAGTTAAATCTGCATTTTTACACAACAACGCCATTTGTCCTGGCGCCATCACAACCCCACCAGCACCGCACCTGACCGCCTACGGCGTCCCGGTGACTGCGGCGTTGGGCAGCATCTTGCGCACAGCATGAGTAATTCTCTCCAGCACGCAAGGCTGCACAGATTCGTACATGGACTTCATCTCGAGCATGGACATAGCGTGTCCGCAAGCCATTTGTTTGTCGCCGTCACGCCAAAGCACTGCGATGGTCATGCCGTCATGCGGCTCTGTTCGCAGTTCAACAATGCCGCCACCAGTCATAGCACTTATCTGCGCTACCCATTCAGCCCATACCTGAAGATTCATTGTTTTTCCTTAGAGGATTCAGCTTTCAATGCAGTGTGCAAGGCACTTTCTTCATCTTTGATTATCTTGCCAGGCTGGGGTGACTAAGGCAGTGCGATCCTGTGGCCATTGGCGTCGATCAAAAAGCCCTGCGCGTCACGGTATTTGTACTGGGCATACTGACTCCACTGGCCGCCAAAAAAGTTGGCCAACGGTGCGCTTTTGTACGGAGGGGATGAGTCAATCGACACGACGTCGTCAACAATATGCAGCCCATCCTGGGGCACCAATGGCAAAGACAAAAAAGGAACCATGTGAACGTCTGGTGGCCGCGCCAGGTTGCCAAACTGTTGATCCATCCGGTTGCGGATCCAAGTCCAACCACCACAGCGGTTATTGCCATCTTCATGGCCAATGGCAATAACCTCGCAACGCGGGCCAAACGCCACATAATCCCACGGCCCCGATGTTTGTCCGGGTTGCCGGTTGCTGACCAGCAAAGCATAATTTACCGTCAAAAATTCACCGTTTTCTTCCACGGAAAACCCGGTTGCCAATGCCTTTTCTTTTAAATCTTTAATGGTCATTGTTTATCCTTAGAGGATTCAGCTTTCAATGCAGTGTGCAAGGCACTTTCTTCATCTTTGATTATCTTGAACGCAGCGCCAAGCGCTGAAAAACCGGCAGCAGCCCGCTCAGCGCTACGCCCAAACGCTTGCACCGCGCGTGTGCAATTGCGTGTTGCTTCGCTCCAGTCTGCCGCCGCCTTTTCTTTCAAATCTTTGGTGTTCATTATTTACCCCAATCAATTTAAATCTGCATTTTTACACAACAACGCCATTTGTCCTGGCGCCATCACAACCCCACCAGCACCGGCCTGGCCTTCACCTTGACGGCCTTGGGCGCCGGGGCTTCGCGCCGCATGTTTTTGCGCGCCTGCTCGTTGATGGCCTCCATCAGCGCCTGACGCGGAAAGCGCCACGACCGCCCCGCTTTGACGGCCGGCAACTTGCCCTCACGCGCCCAGGCCTGCGCCGTGCTGGGCTCGCAGTCCAAAATGGCCGCCACCTCGGATTCATCCATTACTTCGTTCATGCCGCACTCCAATCCGGCGCGTAGCCCGAATAGTGCAGCTGATTCACCAACTGCCGAAACCGCCCCATGAACAGC
>DIUK01000035.1 GCA_002422995.1 Rhodocyclaceae bacterium UBA6160 | reverse complement strand
TCGCCGCCATCGGCATTGAAAATCCGATAACGAAAATCCGCCTCGGGCCGCGTGGCTTTTTCAACCACCAATAGTTGGTCGCAACCGATACCAAAATGGCGGTCGGCGAGCTGCTTGATTTGCGCGGGCGAGAGTGCAAAAGGTTCAGCCAGTGCATTGATGACAACAAAGTCGTTGCCTGCGCCCTGCATTTTGGTAAAACGAATATTCATAAGCGAATGGTAGTGATACTTCGGCCAAGTGATCGGTTGAATTGATTGGTGAAGCTAGTCATAAAAACTCGCTTCACCCGGGGGACGGGTTTTGAAGCGTTTATGCAGCCAATAATATTGGGCTGGCGTGCGTAAAATTTCAGCTTCCAAAAAACCATTCATGCGCTGCGTGTCGGCGAATAAATTTTCAGCGGCGGTATGCGCTGCATCTTCTGCAGGGAAATTTTTCCACGGTTCGCCTACCTCGATTTCATAATGACAGCCTTTCATGCGCGTGATGATCGGAATCACGGTGGCGCCGGTGAGTTTGGCCAGACGGGAAAGCCCGGTAATAGTGGCGGCAGGTACGCCAAAAAACGGCACGAAGAGCGCATCCTTGGCGCCATAGTCCATATCAGGCAGATAATAAAAAGGCCGCCCTTCACGAATCGGACGAATGACTGGTTTCACGCCATCCTGACGCGAAAACAACGTGGTTTTACCAAAGCGCAAACGGCCTTTGTGTAATGCTGTATTAAAGGTTTCGTTTTTTGCCCGCGCATAAATGGTAATCATCGGCAGATCCATCGCCAGCCGAATCCAGCCTGCATCCAAGCCCACAAAATGCGGTGCGAAAAAAATGACCGGCTGGCCTTGGCAAGCCGTCAAGCGTTCACTGTGAAGAAGGGTGACGATACGTCGAATCCGCGTGGGGGATGCCCACCACCAGAGGCCAAGTTCGAGCATATTGCGGCCAAAATAAGCAAAGTGCCGTCTCGCCAGCGCCGACTTTTCTTTCGCGGATAAATCAGGAAAGCACAAGCCCAGGTTAGTGAGCGTAATACGCCGCCGCTCGCGAATCAAATAGTATAAAAGCCAACCCAAACCACGCCCTAACGCCGCCAACAAAGGCATGGGCAGCCAATGCAGCAGCCACATCACAACCAGCAATACATGCGTCATGGCACTTGTGTGCCTGCAGGGACTTTATAGCGTTTATAGCCCCATAAATACTGGGCTGGACACTGACGAATCATGGCTTCAATTTCAGCATTGATTTGTGTTGCGCGCTGCGTGAGATCGCCTTCGAGCCGTTGCGACAGCGGCAGAAAATAGACGTGATAACCAGCGCCATAAGGCAAGCGTTCTGCATAGGTAAGAATCACCGTCGCCCCGGTTTCAGCCAGACGTGCGGCCAAGGTCATGGTGTAGGCAGGGCGGCCAAAAAATGGTGCCCAAACACCTTCACCCGTGCCAGGCACCTGGTCTGGCAACATGCCAACCAGCTCGCCTTGTTTCAAAGCTTTGAGCAAACGACGCACGCCAGACATATCCGCTGCGGCGAGATTGAAGTTACTGCCCCGGCCCTGGCGCATCAGTGGTTCTAGCCAGGCTTGCTTGGGTTGACGAAACATGACCGTTAACGGTTTCTTTGAGGCAATGTATTGCGCCGTCATTTCAAAACAGCCCAGGTGCGGGGTTAAAAACAAAACCCCTTTGCCTTTCTCGGCAGCCGCTTCAACCAAGGCCCAACCGGATGCCTTGGCAACTCTTGCCACCACTTCGTCATGAGGGCGCAGCCAGATTTTTGGCAATTCCAAAAAACCTTTGCCCGCTTCTGCAATGGCTGCATGCTGATATGCAGACAAGCCGGCTTGCGCCAAATTGCTGGCCAGGCTGCGCCGGTATGTGGGCGAAAAAGCCCAGGTGAGCCAGCCAATCAACGCCCCGAGGTTATGTAGCAGGGACAACGGCAGATAGGCACAGAGACGGAACAGCAAAGACATATCAGGCGAGAGAAATTAACGATGAATCGCGAATTATCGGCGAATTATGGAGAAATGATTATTTAATCATCGCGGCGCTAAATGCGCGAATGAATGAAACTCAGAAATAAAACTTGGCAGATTAGATTACAATGAACCCTTCCGCTGAGTTAATGACAACTTGTGAGGCGGAGAAAGTTCTCGTCAAAAAACGAAAACCGGAAAATCAAAATTCACTAAAGCGTCGCTTGCTCATGCCCCAGGAGTCTGCCTCGCCAGTTTCGCGGGGCATTTTTATTTGGAGCTAAGCACATGAGTCAATCTTATTTTTTCACCTCGGAATCCGTTTCAGAAGGCCACCCCGATAAAGTCGCGGATCAAATTTCAGACGCTATTCTGGATGCTATTCTGGCGCAGGATGCTCACTCCCGCGTCGCAGCGGAAACCTTATGCAATACCGGGCTGGTGGTATTGGCCGGTGAAATTACAACCAAAGCCAACGTCGATTACATCCACATTGCGCGCGAAACCTTAAAGCGCATCGGTTACGACAACACCGAATCCGGTATCGACTACAAAGGCTGCGCGGTGCTGGTGGCCTATGACAAACAGTCGCCCGACATCGCCCAGGGCGTGAACAAAGCCTATGACGACGACCTCAACCAAGGTGCGGGCGATCAAGGCTTGATGTTTGGTTATGCCTGCAACGAAACCCCTTCGCTGATGCCACTGCCGATTTATTTATCGCATCGGTTAGTGGAACGGCAATCGCAGTTGCGTCGCGATGGCCGCCTGCCCTGGCTGCGTCCGGATGCCAAATCGCAAGTCACCGTCCGTTATGAAAATGGCCGCGCACATTCAATTGATACCGTGGTTTTATCCACGCAACACTCTGCCGACATGGAATTGCCGCAGATTCGCGAAGCGGTGATTGAAGAGATCATCAAGCCGACCCTGCCTAAAGAGCTGATCAAGGGCGACATCAAGTTTTTGGTGAATCCTACCGGTCGTTTTGTGATTGGCGGCCCGCAAGGTGATTGCGGCTTGACCGGACGCAAAATTATTGTTGACACCTATGGTGGCGCGGCGCCCCATGGCGGCGGCGCATTTTCGGGCAAGGATCCGTCCAAGGTTGACCGCTCAGCCGCTTACGCAGGTCGTTACGTGGCTAAAAACATTGTGGCCGCTGGCTTGGCGGATAAATGCCTGGTGCAGATTTCTTATGCCATTGGTGTGGCACAGCCAACGTCCGTTTGGGTCACCACACAAGGCACGGGCAAAATCCCTGACGAAAAAATTGCCGAGCTGGTCAAGCAGCATTTTGATCTGCGCCCCAAAGGAATTGTCACCATGCTGAACTTGCTGCGCCCGATTTATGAAAAAACTGCCGCTTATGGCCACTTTGGCCGTGACGAACCTGAATTCACATGGGAAAACATCGATAAAGCCGCCGCGCTCCGTGCGGATGCCGGGCTGTAGCCTGGGCCCGCAGGGCTTTATCGGTATTTCACCGCAGGTTAATACGAGCACAACCCATGAGCACAGCCAAGAGTTAAGCCGCGCAGCGGCGGCTGCAGACAAAATGGTTTAAAGTGCAGCCGCACTGCATGCCGATGCAGGACTTTAAAAGCAAGCAGGCATAACTGAGGTTTTTCTAATGCAACAAGATTTAGCAAAAAATGTATTGGGCGGCGTGCTGCAGGATTGCAGCACCGACCCTATGACGGGCTTTTTACGCAATGGCTGTTGCCAGGTGACGGATGAAGACGTGGGCAATCACGGCGTGTGCGTGGTGCTGACGGCTGACTTTTTGACTTTCTCTGCCGCGCAGGGCAATGACTTATCAACGCCACGGCCTGAGTATGAATTCCCTGGCTTGAAACCTGGGGATCGCTGGTGCTTATGTTCCGCACGCTGGCAAGAAGCCCTGCGTGCAGGCAAAGCGCCGCAAGTGGTGTTGGCAGCCACCTCAATCGCCGCACTCGAATTTGTTCGGCTGGAAGATTTACAACGCTATGCTATCGATACAAACCCGGAGAAATCGTGAGCACGGTGCATGACTTTTCCGCGCAAACGATTAACGGCGAATCGAAGTCGTTGGGCGATTATCGCGGCCAGGTTTTATTGATCGTGAATGTCGCCAGCCAATGCGGCTTTACACCGCAATATGCAGGGCTGGAATCGCTATGGCAAAAATATCACGAACGCGGCTTGGTGGTGCTGGGCTTTCCGTGCAATCAGTTTGGCGGCCAAGAGCCGGACGATGAAGCCACCATTGCCAATTTTTGCAGCAGTAAATTTAACGTGAGCTTTCCGCTGTTTGCCAAGGTCGACGTCAACGGCGAAACGGCGCACCCACTGTGGCAACATCTCAAAAAAGCCGCGCCTGGCGTGTTGGGGAGCGAAAAAATTAAATGGAATTTCACCAAGTTTCTGGTGAATCGCGAAGGTCAGGTGGTCAAGCGTTATGGTTCGATCACCAAGCCTGAGCAAATCAGCGCGGATATTGA
>DIUK01000147.1 GCA_002422995.1 Rhodocyclaceae bacterium UBA6160 | reverse complement strand
ATCGCACTCACCGGCTCCGCGTCCAGGCTGGTGTTCAGGCCCCTGCCGGCCGACGACCCCCTGCAGCGCCAACCCAACATCAGTCGCGCCCGCGAATACCTGAACGACTGGCAACCCCAAGTGCAGTTGGAGCAGGGCCTGCAAAAGACCATCGCCTATTTCGACCAGTTGCTGGCCAAAGAATGAGCATTCGCACCCCATGTGCGGCATAGCCGGCCTCTACGCCTTTAGCCCCTCCGCCCCCCCGGCGGACTGGGCACAGCTGCGCACCATCCGCGACCACATGACCGCGCTTGGCCCAGACGGCCACGGCGAATGGTTCTCTGACAACGGCCGCGCCGCATTCGACCATCGTCGCCAGACTATGCCGGCCATCGCTCAGGCGCTTGCGCCCCAGCTCCCGCGCGCGCTGCTGTCAAAGCTCAAGACCGGGTTCACCATTCCCGTGCGCGACTGGCTGTTGGGCGACCAGGCTGAAGTCAAGGAACGTGGTTTGCGCGGCTGGGCGCGTCATATTCATGGCGCGGTGAGCGCGAAAGTGCCGGCATGAAGCCATCGCGCCTTCCCAGCATAGACGCGTTGCGCGGCATTGCATCCTTGGCTGTTTGCTGGTTCCACATGACCAATGGCTATGCAGAAAACAGCCTGGTTCGCGCCAGTGGAAGTTACGGCTGGCTTGGCGTCGAAGTCTTCTTTGTGTTGTCGGGCTTCATCATCCCGTTCGCCATGTTCTCTGGTGGCTACACGCTCAGGGACGGTTGGAAAACCTTCATCAGCAAGAGAATTCTGCGAATAGAGCCACCTTACCTCCTGGCCATTCTGCTGGTGTTTGCCTTATGGCATTTGTCAGCCCTGGCCCCGGGGTTCAAAGGCTCTCCACCGCCAGATTTCATTTCGGCGCAAACCTTGCTGCATGCAGGCTACCTGGCCGGCATCGCTGGCTACACCTGGCTCAACCCTGTCTTCTGGACGCTGGCCATCGAGTTTCAGTTCTATCTCCTCATTTCACTGGTTTTCGGTTGGTTGAGCCACAAAGCCGTGCACATCGTCCTTTTGATGAACTTGACGCTGTTGTTCTCGTCTCTGCTATTGAGTTCTGACTTGTTTGTTTTTAGGTACCTTGGCTTGTTCATGTTGGGTATCGTGGCTTTTCAGTACCAGGCCAAACTCCTCACCCAAATAATGACTGCTGCTTTTCTGCTTGCCGCCACAGTAATCACGGGCATAACCCTTGGCTGGATGGTCGCCTTGGTTGGCTCAATGACAAGCCTGCTCATCGTCTCCGGCGTGTCCTTTGGCAAACACAAATTAGCGGTCTGGCTTGGCGCTATTTCTTACTCCCTCTACTTGGTGCATGTGCCAATTGGCGGCAGGGTGGTGAACCTGGGGCGGCGGTATGTGGAGTCCCAAGTGGGTGAACTCTTCTTGTCGCTGCTAGCACTGGGCGTCAGCCTTGTCGCGGCTTATGCCTTCTATTTGATGATTGAACGGCCATCCCAACGGTTGGCGGCCCGACTGAAATATGCAAATCCTGCCGTCCAACGGCTGAGCTCACAACCGACATGAAAGCCAAGCAAAGCTCATCGCCAGACAAAGCGGTCTTGCTGGACCGCGATGGCGTCACCAACGTCGATCACGGCAATGTAGGTCGGCCGAAAGATTTCCGCTTTGCCCCCGCCACCCAACCCGGGCGCGCAGACTTCGCGCTCTGGAGCCCCGAAATGGCCACGCCAGGTGGTGTGCAAAGCTACATGTGGCGCTTGTGGGAGGTCCTGGCCGCCATCAACGAAACCCATGGCAGCCGCATAAACGGCTTGTCGCTCATGGACACGCCCGAGTCTCTGGCCGCCTGGGCCAATCCCGTCACATCCAGGCCCATCGGGTCGAGCGGGCGCAAACTGCGCTTCATGCGTCGGGCTCTTGGCACAGCCCACAGCGCAGACTGCGTCATCGTCGGGCATCTGCACCTGGCACCTGCGGCCTGGCTGGCCCGGCGCTTGGGGCGCATCAAGCGCTACGTGGTGGTGCTGCACGGCATCGAAGCCTGGAAGCGCGGCACCCTGGCGCAGCGCTTTGGGCTTCGGCATGCCGATACCGTGGTGGCCACCACGCACTACACCGCGCAAACTTGCGCCGCAGTCAACGGGCTGCCAAGCCACAACTTCAGGGTCATCCCCTTGTGTGCGGAACCTGTGCCGGCCGTGCCAGACCCCAATTTTGTGCTGGACGGTGCATTCCCCGTCCTGTTTGTCGGCCGATTGGCGCAGACCGAGAAATACAAGGGCCTCGAAACCTTGATGCAGGCCGTCTCGCGCCTGAATGACTCCAAGATTCCCTGCAAACTCCATGTGATCGGCGATGGCGATGACCGTACCCACCTGCACGCCCTGGCCCAGTCACTGGGTTTGTCAGACAGCACCATTCGTTTTCATGGCCGCGTGAACGATGCAGCCTTGCAGGCGGCCTATGCCAGCGCCAAAGTGTTTGCCATGCCCAGTGCCAAAGAAGGTTTTGGTATTGTTTTTATCGAAGCGATGCGCCACGGAGTCGTATGCGTTGGTGGCGCGCATGGCGGCACTCCCGAAGTTTTTTCTGACGGCATTACAGGTTGTCTGGTGCCTTATGGTGATGCCGTTGCCCTTGCAAAATGCCTACAGCGGCTGGCAGATGATCCTGAACTGCGCGATCGTTTGGCGAAGGCAGGGCGCCAGCGATTTGAAGAAGAGTTCACCTTTCCAATATTCCTGACGCGTTGGTCGGCACTGATCCGTGCCAACCAACGCGTCGCAGTTTAAGGCCGGGGTATCCAGCCCGCCTTGATAAGACCCATGACACAACAAACCCTCATCATCGAAAACGGCTTGGCCGAGCGCCACTACTGGCGCGACCTCTGGCGCTACCGCGAACTCTTTCTTGTGCTGGCCTGGCGCGATGTGTCGGTGCGCTACAAGCAAACGGTTATTGGCCTGGTCTGGGCGCTTATTCAGCCGCTGCTCACCATGGTTGTCTTTACAGTCATCTTTGGCAAAATTGCCAAGCTGCCCACCGAGGGCGTGGCACCTTACGCGCTGCTGGTATACGCCGGGCTGCTGCCTTGGCAGTTTTTTGCCTCATCGTTGTCTGGCGCGTCTAACAGCATCAGCGGCAACGCCAACCTGATTGGCAAGGTCTACTTTCCACGGCTGATTGTGCCCACGGCGGCCATTGTGGTGTCGTTTGTTGACTTCATGATCAGCTTCGTCATCCTCATTGGCCTCATGCTGTGGTACCAATTTATGCCTGGATGGCAAATATTGACACTGCCACTGTTTGTTGTCATGGCCTTTTTGGCCAGCATCGGGCCGGGGCTGTGGATCACGTCGCTTAATGTCAAATACCGCGACTTCAGGTACATCATCCCCTTCATGGTGCAGTTTGGCCTGTATGTGTCGCCCGTGGGGTTCAGCTCGGGCGTGGTACCCGAAGAATGGCGACTGCTCTATTCGCTCAACCCGGTCGTCGGCGTCATTGACGGTTTCAGGTGGGCCATTTTGGGTGGTGAGTCGCGCCTGTATTGGCCCGGCTTTGCCCTGAGCTGGGCGCTGATCGTCTTCTTCTTGTGGCTAGGCATAAAAAAATTCCGGCAAATGGAAAAAAGCTTTGCCGACCTGATCTAGCCCACTGCCAGCGCACTGGCCCAACGCCGTCATTGCGAGGAGCAAGGCGACGCGGCAATCCATCTCACCGAACCCGAATCCATGTCCGACATCGCCATCTCCGTAGAAAACCTCTCCAAGTCCTATCTGGTAGGCCACAACAGCGCCAAAGCCGAGCGCTACACCGCGCTGCGCGACGTCATTGCCAACAACGCGCGCAACCTGGCACGCAAAACACGCGACATGTTCCAGGGCAAAGCCATCGTGCAGGGCGATGAAGTCGAAGAATTTTGGGCACTGAAGGATTTGTCGTTTGACATCAAACAAGGCGACCGCGTCGGCATCATCGGTCGCAACGGCGCGGGCAAATCAACCCTGCTCAAAATCTTGAGCCGCATCACCGAGCCCACCAGTGGCCGCATCAAAATCAACGGCCGTGTGGCCAGTCTGCTGGAAGTGGGCACCGGTTTTCACCCAGAGCTGACTGGGCGCGAAAACATCTTTTTAAACGGCGCCATCCTTGGCATGAGCCGCAATGAAATACAACGCAAGTTTGACGAAATTGTTGCATTTGCCGAAGTAGAACGGTTTTTGGACACGCCAGTCAAGCGCTACTCATCCGGCATGTACGTGCGCTTGGCCTTTGCGGTAGCCGCGCATTTAGAGTCTGAAATTTTAATTGTGGATGAAGTATTAGCGGTTGGCGATGCTGATTTTCAAAAGAAATGCCTTGGAAAAATGGAAGGCATTTCCAAAGGTGGACGAACTGTAATATTAGTAAGTCATAACATGTCGGCAGTAAAAAATTTAAGCACTTCAGTTATTTTGCTTAAAAATGGTCACGTTGAAGGTATAGGTAGCCCTGAAGAAATGGCGAATAGTTATCTGCGCATATCAAGAGATGCTACAAGTGAGATTTCTTTGATAAATTTAAATAAGCCACATATATCCAAAGTTGGTTTATATAACTCTGTTCAAGAAGAAGTTCTAGCAGCAAATTCAAATGATGAAGCTTTTATTTTCTTTAGAATAAAAACATACAGTGAAAAGCGCCTTGTATTTGGTTTTACTATATACAACTCTGAAGATGTTGGTCTTTTTTCAGGCATAACAAGTGATGCAACAGAATTTATTTCTGATACTTGCAAAGAATTTACTATAAAAATACCTATAGATTTATTAAATCCTGGGCAATACAGGTTAGAAGGCGCTTTGAGCAGCAATGGAGTAACTATTGAGCAAAATGAGTGTTATTGCACATTTGATGTGCACAGGGCAGGTCAATTTGATTTTAAGAACGGCAAGGCAAAAGGATTTTTCCGTTTATCTAATGATTGGAATTTTAAAAAATGAGCATAAAAAATATCTTAAAAAATAAAATTAGAAATGCAATTGGTTTCAGTGAAACAAATAAAAATATTGATGTTCTTCTTTCAAAATTTTCAAATTTGGAACAAGTCACAAATTTAGTTGCTACTTTTAATTCGGCGCAATATATTGAGGAATATATGCCAATGGCTAAACCTGTAAATAGCAGCTTCGATGTTTTTGATTTTGTTTTTGAAAAATATCCAGTAACTAGTGGATTAGTTTTGGAGTTTGGTGTTTTTACTGGAAAATCAATTAACTATATCGCCAATAAAATAAAACTTGATGTTTTTGGATTTGATTCATTTGAAGGTTTACCCGAAAACTGGCGTGATGGATTTGCTCAAGGTGCGTTCGATTTAAAAGGTAGCGGATTACCAGAATGTAAACCAAATGTACATTTGATCAAAGGATGGTTTGAACATACCATTCCAATTTTTTTAAATGATCATAATGAAAAAATTAGTTTCATTCATGTGGATTGTGATTTATATTCCTCTACAACAACAATATTTGAGATGTTGAAAGATCAATTGGCGGAAACTGTGATAATTGTTTTTGATGAATATTTTAATTATCCAGGTTGGAAAAAGCATGAGCATCTTGCTTTTATGGAGTTTATAAATAAAACCGGATATAAATATGATTATATTTGTTACAACAAAAATCATGAGCAGGTTGCTGTAAGATTAAAAACAAATTGATTAATTCATAACATTTTAGTAATGAATAATTTAGGTATATTGATAATCGGTGCTGGGCCAACCGGTTTAGGTGCGGCACGTAGGTTGGAAGAACTCAATCAAGGGAGTTGGGCACTTTTTGAAAGTTCTGAAAATGCAGGTGGCTTAGCTTCATCATTCATCGATCAAAAAGGTTTTACGTGGGATATTGGTGGTCATGTACAGTTTTCACACTATGAATACTTTGACCAAGCCATGCTGGAGTTTCTTGGTGAAGATGGTTGGTATACCCATCAACGTGAATCATGGGTGTGGATGCGTGATCGTTTTATTCCGTATCCCTTTCAAAATAACATTCACCGACTGCCCGCTGATGATCTGAATAGCTGCTTACAGGGTTTGGTCGAAATCACACGTGTACCACATAAAAAGCCGTCCAACTTTCAGGAATGGATAGATGCCTGCTTTGGCCGGGGTTTGGCCGAAGTGTTTATGGAGCCCTATAACTTCAAAGTTTGGGCCTACCCACCTGCCATGATGAACGCGGTTTGGGTTGGTGAACGCGTCGCGGTGACCGACCTTGGCCGTGTGCTGAAGAATCTCGTTTACAAGACAGATGAGCTTTCCTGGGGCCCCAACAATACTTTTCAGTTTCCCAAGCAAGGGGGCACCGGAGCCATCTGGCGCGCGTGTGCGAAGCGGCTTCCAGCCAAGAATCTCAATTTCAATACCCGCGTTCAGCACATTGATCTTGAGAAACGGGTGGTTACAACGGTGGATGGTGAAACGTTTGCCTATGAAAAGCTCATTTCGACAATTCCGCTGCTGGAGTTGATTAAGCTTACCGGGCAGGAGCAACTCACGCCGTTGGCCGAGCGTGGTCTACTTTATTCGGGCTCTAACATCGTGGGACTTGGCTTGCGCGGCAAGCCACGCGAAGAACTTGCAACCAAGTGCTGGATGTACTTCCCTGAAGACAACATCCCTTTTTACCGTGCCACGATGTTCAGTAACTACTCTCCAAACAACGTGCCAGACATCGATCAAAATTGGTCCTTGATGCTTGAGGTTTCCGAGTCAGCGATGAAGCCTGTCGACCAGGCTGCTCTGATAGAGGAAGTGATCCAAGGTGCGTTGAACACGGCTCTCATTGAACGGCGCGAAGACATCATTTCAACCTGGCATTACCGTGCCGACTTCGGTTACCCCACGCCCGGTTTGCACCGTGACGAGGCGCTTGCCGAGATCATCCCTTTCTTCGAGAAGCACGACGTTTACTCACGCGGTCGTTTTGGGTTGTGGAAATACGAAGTCAGCAATCAGGATCATTCATTTATGCAGGGCGTCGAAATTGTCGAACGTCTACTGAACGGGCGTAAAGAGATCACCGCCTTCGACGCAGCGCATGCGAATTCAAAGAAGCATCCATGGCCATTCGAGCGCTGGCAGGAAAACCAGCAAAGCACAAAATGACGACAGTTATCGAACCCTTTGACATGACCCCACCGTCCATCGCGCCGGTGCCGGACGGCGTGCACCGTCCGCTTTGGTCGGTGATGATTCCGACCTTCAACTGCGCCAAATATCTCCGCCAGACGCTGGAAAGCGTACTCGCCCAAGACCCCGGGCCTGAGATCATGCAGATTGAGGTGATTGATGATTGCTCAACTCTGGATGACCCTGAAGCGGTTGTACGTGAGCTGGGAAAAGGGCGTGTCGCTTTCTATCGCAAACCAAAGAACGCAGGTGCAATTGCAAACTTCAATACTTGCATTGAACGCAGCAGAGGCCAGCTTGTGCATATTTTGCATGGGGATGACTGGGTAGAAAGCGGGTTTTACCTGAAGGTGAGAAATGCTTTTGCGAATCACTCCAACGTCGATATTTGCATTACCCGATCTTTTGTTGTTGACGAAAATGGTGTTCTAGATTCTCTTTCTACACGGTTGATACAACTTGAGACCCCAAATAAAGAAGCGAAATCAATCTATTACGATAACCCTGTTTGCACACCAGGCGTCGTTGTTCGTCGTTCGGCTTATGAAAATAATGGTGGCTTTAATTTGTCGCTAATTCACACGGCCGACTGGGAAATGTGGATACGGGTTATTTTTTCTACAGGTGGCATATTTATAAACCAGCCACTCGCTAACTACCGAAAGTTTCCAGGAAACGATACTGGTCGTTTGGCTAGAACAGGTGATAATTTACGTGACTATCTCCGGTTCGGTCAACTAATGAAAGGCGCAGTCGATAATTTCAACTATGAGTATTTTGAACGTCATGTAATGAGATATGCGCAATCTCAAGCTATAAAGTTTCGGAAATTGAATGATGATAAGGCAGAAAAAGCAAATATTGCTTTGTACCAGGAACTTCTGGATAAGCAACCTTTCATGGTGAAAGCGAAGACGATGCTTCGTGGGGCACGAAATATGGCCTCCGCATTTTTTAAAAACCATCAAAAAAAATGTTGAGAAAAATCCTTGTCGTCGGCGGCGCTGGCTACATCGGCAGCCACATGGTGCTGGCCCTTCAAGATGCCGACTACCAAGTTGTCGTCTTCGACAACCTGTCACGCGGCTTTGCCGATGCGGTTGGGTCTGGGCCTCTGGTCATTGGTGACCTTCGCTCGCATGCCGATCTGGATGCCTGTTTTGCCGCCCACCGTATCGACCTGGTGATGCATTTCGCCGCGCTAGCCTATGTCGGCGAGTCGGTGACGGAGCCCGAACTGTATTACCAGAACAACGTGGTGGGCGCGCTCAACCTGCTGGCGGCGATGCGTCGGCATGGTGTGAACCGGCTGGTGTTTTCATCCACCTGCGCCACCTATGGCGAACCCGATCACATCCCGATCACCGAGAACCATCCACAACGCCCCATCAACCCCTACGGCCGCACGAAATGGATGATCGAGCAGGCGCTGCGTGATTACGCCCTGGCCTACGGCACGCAAAGTGTGAGCCTGCGCTACTTTAATGCCGCCGGCTGCGACGCCCAAGGCCGAGCGGGCGAGCGGCACAACCCCGAAACCCACCTGATCCCCCTGGTGCTGGCCGAGGCCATGCGCGTCAAGCAGGGCGGCAACCCGGCCGGCACTGCGTTAAGGGTGTTCGGCACAGATTTCCCCACGCCAGACGGCAGCTGCGTGCGTGACTACATCCACGTCGCGGACCTGTGCCAAGCCCACTTGCGCGCGGCAGAGCGATTGCTGAACGTCCAGTCGCAAGGCGCCGAGTTTTTCAACCTTGCCAACGGTCAAGGTTTCAGCGTTCTGGAAGTGATCGAAGCGTGTCGCAAGGTAACCGGGCAGCCGATCATGTACCGCGCTGAGTCAAGACGTGCTGGAGATCCAGCCGTTTTGGTGGGGGATGCGGGGTTGGCGGGAGCGGTGTTGGGGTGGCGCGCAGAGTGGACAAATTTGCATCAAATAATCAATACCGCGTGGTCATAGAATTTGGCAATAATGTTCATAACTAATGATCGTACGATAAACTTGTCTTGGGAAACGTTTTCTAAGGAAATTTAATGTCTGCCGTTGTACTGGGCCTTGCTGTTTATCCGATTAATAATGTATGGAAAAGCGTTAAATATTTAGTTAAAAGTACTAATAAAAACTCGCCACATAGCAGCATAGTCTTAATAACTGCCAAACTCGGCCATCAAGATCGTGAGCTTCTGGTAAACAACGGAGTTGTTGTATTTGAGCTCGCTGATTTGCCTCCATCTAACATAAGTAGAGCTACTCAAGAAGGTAATGAATTATTCTTAACCTGGCTCAAATCAATGTGGGTGAAGCGGCATGATTACTATTTAGAGGTTCTAAAAAGCCTAAATAATTCCCATGTATTATTGACTGATACAAGAGACGTAATTATTACTGGTGATATATCGAAAAAAATAGATGTAACAAATTTGGTTTTATCGCAAGAGGATAATCTTCGATCACTTAAGAGCGAGCCTCACAATAATAAATGGTTATTGGACGGTTATGGTTCGGATTTACTGAATTCTATCGGTAATAAAAGAATACTTTGTGCTGGTACTGTTTTCGGTCCAAGAGCTTTGATTTTAAGTTATGTAGAAAAAATGATGGCCGAGATAAATAGGTTAGGTTTTGAATTGGCGAATAATATTGGTGACCAGCCAATTCACAACTTTCTTGCCCATATGGGGCATTTTCCTGATTTTGAAGTTAGTACCGCCGAACGCGGCTGGATAAAATCGGTAGGAATTTTAGATAAAATTAATAATGACTGGTTCAATATAAAAAACATGGATTCCAATGAGAACTCGACGATTGTTCTGCATCAATACGATCGCCATCTTCATTCGAGATTTGTTAGAAGTTCAGTCAAAAAATCTGTTGGATTAAATTTCTGGCAGAAACTTTAGCGCTGACTTTTTTGTATCGTATTACCAATGAAGAGTAAGCCTGTTGTTATCGTACCCACGCATCTTGCGAGGCCGACACCGGTCGAGATCGTCTCCCTGCGGCAGTGTGGGAAGATTCTCGGGCAGCGCGACATTGTGATTGTTGCACCCAGCAGCTTGGATTTAGGTGCGTATCGTGAGTTTTTGCCAGGTGCTTCGGAAATGCGTGTCGAGCCGCATTGGATGTCTAGCATCCAGGCCTATAACCGTATGATGATTTCTCCAGTTATTGTGAGTCAACTGGAAGGCTATACCCACATGCTTTTGCATGAGCCTGATGCAATTGTCTTTAGGGATGAACTCGATTACTGGTGTAGGCAAACGCAAGACTATATTGGTGCCGTGTGGTTTGAGGGCTTTGCAGATGCAACACCAGATGCTCCAGTGATTGGTGTTGGTAACTCAGGTTTTTCATTGCATCGCTTGGATGCTTTAAGAAGGCTGGTTACGTCGCGACAACGCTGGTATCCGTACCGACAGGCCGCAAAGGATTTGGTACGTGGATTGCAGGGCAACGGTAATCGAATGCGCCTTGGTCTGAAAGCATTGGGCCAGGCTGGTCAACTACGAGGCGCCTGGCAGTTGTATGAGGGCCATTGCGATGCATTTTGGAGTAATCTCGTGCCACAACTGGACGCGGAATTCAAGATCGCACGCGTCGAGGATGCCGTGCGGTTTTCTTGGGAAGTGCGACCGGCACGTTGCTTACAAATGACTGGCGGGAAACTCCCGTTCGGAATTCATGCATGGGCCAAGTACGATCTGGAATTTCTTGTGCCTTATCTGGTTGATGCTGGCGTCGATTGTGGCGGGATTCAAAATTCTTAAGGAAGTACCAATTTGTTGGAACCAAACCGAAGCGTGTCGGTGGCATGTGGTCTTGTCTCCGTTGGCAAAACTAATCCAGATGGGAGCCGATGGTGTGTGATACGCGGAAAGGTGGCGACCTGCTGCGCAAGGCTATTGGGAACGTCACTGAAAAGACGCGGGGAAAAGACCTTCGGCTGCTGATTTATGGGCAAGAAGCCTCGTCCACCCCGGAGTCCGCCTGCCTTGCCCTGTGCACTGGCTTGGCGCGGTAAGTGATGACCGTGTGCTTGCGCTTGCCTACGCTGCAGCGGATGTCATGGTAGTGCCGTCAAGGCAGGAGGCTTTCGGCCAAACCGCAAGTGAAGCCCATGCCTGCGGAACGCCGGTGGTGGCGTTCGACATCGGTGGGTTGCCGGATATTGTTGATCATCAGGCAACGGGGTGGCTGGCGCCGGCTTTCGATACTGAGAGCCTAGCTAACGGGATTGTGTGGGTGATGGACGATGCGGCGACGTGGCAGGGGCTATCTGAAGCGACCAGACATTCGGCGGTGCAGCGGTTTGGGCCTGAGTTGATTGGGAAAAAATATCTAGCGGTTTATGAGAGTGTAATTTAATTAAGTTATCGCACCAACAATTAATGCAAAAAACATAATGGAAGCCGATAACAAATATATACTTTCAATTGTTACTATCAATAGAAATAACGCATTTAATTTGCCTCGCACTCTGACTTCATTAAATAAAACTAAACAATTTTCTGAAATTGAGTGCATTTTTGTTGATGGTGCATCAATTGATAATAGTGTCGCAATTGCCAAAGAGTTTTACAATCCAGAAAATATATTGTCTGAGCCTGATACTGGAATATATCATGCTATGAATAAGAGTTTGCACAAGGCGTCAGGCAAATATATTATTTGGATAAATTCTGGAGATGAGCTTGATCAGGATCTGGATATAAAAAAATTGCTTAAAGAATTATGTAATTCAGAATTAGATTTGCTATCGGGGCAGACTGTGATGTGTAATCCAGATTCAGGTGAAATTATTGGTATTTTTATCCCGAAAATTAATAAACTACCCGGTCATACACTCCCACATCCATCGTCTTTTTTTAAACGATCTTGCCTGATGGAAATCGGTGGGTATGATCAAACGTTGCGAATTGTGGGTGATCGTGACCTCATTATTAGAATGTTTTTACTAGGAAAATCAATTGGCGTTCTTGATGTAATTGTTGCGAAATTCTATGAGGGCGGTCTTTCCTATTCGCGTGCTGCGATGTTTGAAAATTGGCGTATCGATAAAAAGAATGGACTAATTTCTTTATTTGAATTAAATATTAAGATAATAAGATTTGAATTTGGACGATATAGAAAAAAGTTTTTTCAGTAATTTTTATGGGTGATTTGACTTGATAAAAAATGTGTTAGATGAAAGCTCTTTGGTATCTGTATTGATTCCAGTCAAAAATAGTGCCCAATGGATTGAGTTCACCATCCAATCAGTATTTAATCAAACTTATAAAAATATTGAGATAATAATCGTTGACGATGACTCAACCGATGGCACTGCAGAAATTGTTAACAGGTTTGCATGTCCAACTTTGCGCCTAATTCGTTCAACTGGAAAGGGTGCTGCTGCTGCGCGAAATTGCGCCTTCGCCGCCTCAAGTGGTTCTTATGTGCAGTTTCTGGATGCTGATGACTTGATTTCCCCCGATAAAATCAGTACCCAAATAAATAGACTGAGGGCAGCACCAGATGCAATAGCTATGTGCCCATGGGGGCGTTTTGCCAATAGCCCAAAGTTGGTCAAACTATGTCCGACTGGTACCTGGCAGGATTTGTCTCCGGTGGATTGGCTGGTAGAAAATTGGGCTCAGGGTGCCGGAATGTTCTGTACCCATATGTGGCTCTTGCCACGTGCAGTCATATTGAAAGCTGGTTTATGGCGAGAGGATCTATCACTCAATGATGATGGTGAGTTTTTTACCCGCATTGTCCTTGCATCGAGTGGCGTCCTTTTTTGCCCAGACGCAACTGCCTACTACCGTTCTGGAAACACTGGCACGCTATCGGGCTTGCGCTCCGCTGATGGATGGCGCTCCGGGTTTGAGGCTATCCGCTCATGCATAGAAGTCACGCGCAAGGTAGAGGACAGCGAAAGGGTCAGGCGCTGCGGCTCGCTGTTATGGCAGGTCTATGCCCATAGCGCTTACCCGCACCAACGCAGCTTAGCCAATGAGGCGCTGCAAAAGGCGCAGGAACTTCATGACATCCAGATCGAACCCGATGGCGGCAAAGTATTTCACCTGGCAAGCGCGATGCTGGGTTGGAAAGCAGCGCGCGTTCTCCAAAAATGGTCTGGACGAGCGTGAGGCTCATTGATTAAGGGATTAACTTGAAAATTGCCATCACCGCTGACCCCGAACTGCCCGTCCCTCCGCGCCTTTATGGCGGCATCGAGCGTGTCATTGACATGCTGGTGCGCGGCCTGGTGGCACGTGGCCATGAAGTCACCCTGTTTGCCCACACTGACTCCGATGTGCCTTGCAAGCTGGTGCCCTACAGCGGCGCCAGCAGCCGTGCGCGGGCAGACACGTTGCGCAACATGCTGACCATCGCGCGCACGGTGATTGGGGGTGGCTTTGACGTGGTGCACAGCTTTGGGCGCATCGCCTACCTGCTGCCTCTGCTACCACTGTCCATCCCCAAGCTTATGACCTATCAGCGCGAGGTCACACCTGCTTCTATTGCTAGGGGGCACAGCCTGTCGCGCGGCACGCTGCATTTTTCCGCCATCAGCCAGTGGATGATGGCGGATGTAAAGCATCTGGCTAATTGGCATCTGGTCTACAACGGTGTGCCGATGCACATTTACGATTTTGTTCCAGCCGTGGCAGACGATGCACCCCTTGTGTTCCTTGGCCGAATCGAGCCTATCAAGGGCACCCACCTGGCCATTGAGATTGCCCAGCGGACAGGCAGGCGGCTGGTGATTGCCGGCAACATTCCGCCCGCTTACCAAGCTTATTTTGACGAGCAGGTGCAGCCGCATCTGGATGGACAGCGCATCGCTTACATTGGCCCAGTAGACGACCAGCAGAAGAACGCCTTGCTCGGCAGCGCCGCTGCCTTCTTGATGCCTATTCTGTGGGAGGAGCCCTTCGGCATCGTCATGGCCGAGGCGCTGGCTTGCGGCACGCCCGTGCTGGGCTTGCGCCGCGGTGCGGTGCCTGAAGTGGTCGAACATGGTGTGACAGGTTTTGTGTGCGACACGGTGGACGAACTCGTGACGGCAGTCGGGCAGTTTGGCAATCTTGACCGGCGCGCCAGCCGCGAACGCGCCGAGTGCATGTTCAGCGACCACGCCATTGTGCAAGCCTATCTTGACGTCTATCGTCAATTGCTTGGGCGCTAAACCGATGGGGCAATCAATAGCACGGCACATCTGTCTTGTCACACCCGGCCACCTGTCCACCAATCCGCGTCTGGTCAAAGAGGCCGATGCGTTGAGCGCAGCCGGTTACGAGGTCAGCATTGTTGCTGCTCGCTTCATCCCCTGGGCAGATGCCGCGGACAGCGAATTCACGGTGCGGCCCTGGCGGGTTAAGAAAGTGGCCTTTGGGCCGCTTGCCGGGCGGCCGTCATATATCGCGCAAAGCCTGATGCGGCGACTCTACCATCTTGCCTGGAAGGGCTTGGGCTTGTGGGCAGACCGCGCGTTTCACCCCGTGGTTCCCGCCCTCACCCGTGCCGCGTGCAGCACCCAGGCAGATTTGTACATAGCTCACAACCTGGCGGCGCTGCCCGCCGCATACCATGCGGCCAAGAAGCATGGTGCCAAGCTGGGGTTTGACGCCGAAGATTTTCATAGTGGCGAAATGAACGACACGCCAGAAAATGCGCATCGTTTGCGCCTAACGCGGGAAATCGAGCAGCACTACTTGCCGCGTTGCAACTACCTTACGGCCGCATCACCCGGCATTGCCACGGCGTACGCCGCAGCGTGCAGAGTACCGCTGCCTACAGTTATCCTCAATGTATTCCCCTTGGCCGGTGCGCCCGTTGCGCCGTCAGATCATGGTTTAGCCCAGCCGTCGCCCAGCCTCTACTGGTTTTCCCAGACTATCGGACCTGATCGCGGGCTAGAGACGGTGGTTGAGGCTATCGCCCGCTCGCAAAGCCGCCCATGCTTGTTTCTGCGTGGCAATCCGTCACTGGGTTATCAGCAGGCTCTGACCGAATTGGCAGAGCAACTCGGAGCAGGTGATCGGCTTCGGTTTTTGGCACCGGCACAACCGGGTGAAATGGTCAGCTTAGCCGCGGAATATGACCTTGGTTTGGCAACAGAGGTGAGCACGACCGTAAACCGGGACATCTGCCTGACCAACAAGTTATTTACTTACTTGCTTGCCGGTTTACCCACGCTTGCATCGGCTACAGCCGCACAGTATGAACTGGCTGCGGACCTGCCTGATGCGGTGTTTGTTTATCCGCAACAGGACGCTCGTGTATTAGCCGAAAAGATGGATGAATTGCTGTTGTCGCCTTTCAGATTGGCGAGTGCACGGCGCGCTGCATGGCAGCGGGGTCATCGGCAATTCAATTGGGACCTTGAAAAATGCACTTTTTTGAAGTTGATCGAAAGTGCGTTGGATCAGCGACTATCAACCATAAAGACTATTTCAAAATGACTTTTACACAAATTATTAAAGCACTCCTGCCGAAATCATTGAAAAGTTCTTTGAAGCTTTCCATGGGTTTCAAAACTATGGTACGTATCGGGCCCATTCCCACCCTTTTCGAAGTGATGCAGTACATGGATGGCAAAGGCCATCGACTCTACGATTTTCTACCCATGTATTACAGTCCGCTCGACAATGCACTGTGGCAGGGTGATGCTTTTTTCGTCCGCAATGATTCAAAGCTGGTTGCTTCTTTAATCTGGAACAATTAGTACGGGACTCAAAGATTTTTCACTAGCTAGGCTACTCACAAGCTATACAAAAGAACAGTCTGTCATATCGGTGATGCAGCGCAATCGGCGCTGGCGTACCGCAAGGCCGGGTGTCATTGACAAGCATTACGTTAATGACAGATGCAGCCGAAATTTTGGAGACAAATATTAATATTCAGAGCAAATCACCGTTGGTAAATAAAATTTACGTCAACAGCGGGAACCCAGAGCTAATACGCTTGCTCTCAAGGAATCTTGGAAAGATTCTCGATATTGGGTGTGGTGCAGGTGATAACGCAAATTTGATTTCAAATTCCTCAAATTCAGAAGTATATGGAGTTACTTATTCAGCAGCCGAAGCAGAAATCGCACGTAGTCGGATGAAGAAATGTTGGGTTTTTGACATCCAGTCAGATTTTCCAGCTGACTTGAATGATTTGAAATTTGATTGTTTAATATTTTCACATGTGCTTGAGCATCTTCAGGATCCTTCCGCGGTCCTAGCCCGCTTTTCGCGATTACTGCACAGTGGTGGACAGGTCTTGATAGCGGTGCCCAACGTTTTATCTTGGCGGATGCGAATTAATTTTCTGAAAGGTAATTTCAAATATGAAAAGGAAGGTGTTTTGGATGATACTCATCTGCGCTTCTTTACATATTTTACAGCCGATCAATATTTACTGGCAAAGGCGAAAGATCTTAACGTGATCTCAAAAACAGCAAGCGGTAGCGTTCCACTTTGGTTATTTCGTAGATATCTATTTCCCCCGTCATGGTGTCACAAGATAGATGAATGGGGTTGTCGCAATTGGCCTAACCTATTTGGTGGGCAGATCTTAATTAGTGCTGTAAAGAAGTCCTGAATCTTTGATCTTAAAAAAATTACTTATTAAATTTAAAAATTCAATAAACATGAATGAGGAAATTAGCAATGACTGCTTGCCAGGTGTAACGGTTTGCATGCCTGTGTATAATGGTATGCCTTATCTCGCTGCTGCAGTTCTATCCGTGCTTGAACAGGATTATAAAAATCTCGAAATTGTTATAAGTTTAGATCCGAGCTCAGATGATTCTGAGTTATATCTTGATGGATTATCTGACTCTAGAATAAGAATAGTAAAAAATGTTAACCCTGGTTTATTTCAGAATTTAAATAATTCGATACATCATTCCTCTATGGATTTAATCCAGATATTTTGTCAAGATGATGTAATGTTGAGTGGTTACTTAAGCTCTCAAGTAAACGCTTTTCTGGCTTATCCGGAAATTGCAGTGGTCTTGGCTAAATGCAAGAAGATTGATTCAAAGGGAAATACGCTAACTCAGACTGTAAATAGTAATGAATTCGGCCCACTACCGAGAAGGCAAGTTATGTGGCGTCAGGCTCATTACGCATCAATTGCTGACTCCATTTCATGTATTATGTTATCTAAATCAAGATTGGATTATGATTTCTTGTTTGATGAAAGTTATTCAGTGGCAGGTGATGTAGAATTCTACAACCGGGTCGCGTTAACTAAAACTTTAGCATATAACAAAGATGAATTATTCCAGAATAGAGCGCACAGCGGACAGGCCTCAAGAAATATTTCCTCTGTTGCCAAGTATATCTCTGAAGAGGGTAGGATATATAATGAGCATTGGAAAAATATTTTATCCATTGAGCAATCCTATGCTGTCATGTCCTACCGTGCTAAAACCCGTGGAGTTCTTCATTTAAAGAGCCTTGTCCGCGCTCTCTGGCGAACTGCGCCAATCACAAGCATTAAGACCTTTGCATTGCTTCACACCGTCTATGGCATTGATCGCGTGGTGCCAGGGCTATTGAAGAACTATTTTAGAGAATCACCTTTCCTCCTCGAAGAGGATTTCGACATAAAAAAAAGAAACTTTAGACGGGTTATGTAGAGTCGATCTGAAGGGGCTTTGAGTGCGTGGTTTGAGCTTTATTTAATTTTTTATTAGAGCGTTTTAACTGTACCCAGATAGAAGTCTGAAAGGCTATTGCCTCTACATCTTTAGCCCATGTATTACAAATCGCTTGACAATGCACTGTGGCAAGGCGATGCCTTCTTTGTTCGTAATGATTCAAAGCTGGTTGTTTCACTAAACTGGAAAAAATAGTATGGGAATCAAAGATTTTTCATTTGCTAGGCCACTAACAAGCTATACAAAGGTTCAGTCCGTCGTATCGGTGGTACGGCGCAATCGGCGCTGGCAAACCGCAAGAGCTGGTGTCATTGACAAGCATTACCTTAATGTTGGCTGCGGCCCAAATACACACAGAGAATTCATTAACCTTGAATATAACTGGTTGCCGGGGATTGACCTGTGCTGGGATTTAACAAAAGGTCTTCCACTTGAAGATCGATCAATGACTGGAATATTCTCGGAACATTGTCTCGAACACTTTTCCTTGCCGACTGCTCGGCTTGTCGTGGATGACCTGTTCCGGGTATTGAGGCCAGGCGGTACGATTCGGATCGTAGTGCCAGATGCGGGAATGTATCTTGACACATACCAAAGACAAGCGCGAGGCGATGATGGGGTTGTCTTCCCATTTCAAGTGGTGGTGCGCGCAAAGACAAAGCTTGTCGCCCCGATGGTAAGCGTGAACGAAATTTTCTACACTGATCGCGACTCGCCGGCTGGTCACCGCTGCATGTTCGACTACTCTTTACTTTCTGAGATTCTTTATTTGGCCGGCTTCTGCGATGTAAACAGGTGCTGTTTCGGGGAAGGTCGCGACCCGATGCTTTTGATCGATACGCCTAGCAGACGAATTGAGTCCATGTATGTTGAGGCGGGTAGACCGACTTGAGAGTCCTCTGCCTTTCTCCCCGCTTCGCCCCGACCAACGGAGCCGATACACACAGGCTGCGTCTCTTGCTGAACCATGCGGCAACCAACGGCTGGCAGCTGGAAGTGCTGGCCGTTGGTGCCGCAGACGTGGTTGGCCCGGTTGACCCTTGGCTGGCTGAGCAGCTGCCGGCCGATGTCCTAATCCACCGGGTGCGCGCGTGGCGGTTGAAGGGCTGGGGGCTGAATGGTCTTGCGCAGCGCAGCATCTGGCCGCTGTACCGTCAGGGTTGCGCCTTGCTCCAAACGCGCCGGTTCGACTTGGTCTTCTTTTCAACCACCGAATTCCCGTTGCATGTGCTTGGACCCTTGTGGCAACGCAAGTATGGCGTTCCCTTTTGTATGGACTATCAGGATCCATGGGTCAATGACTATTACCACACGCACCCAAACGTCACGCCGCCGGGTGGGCGCGTCAAGTACGCCGTGGCAGATCAGTTGCACCGCCTTGCTGAGCGATATGTGGTGCGATCGTGCGCGGGATTCCTCAGTGTGTCTGGGGCCTACCTAGCGGATCTGGATGCCCGGTATGGTGCGTTGGTGCATAACAAGCCGAAGCTGGTGCGCCCCTTTCCTGCAGAGCCTGCCGAAGTGGAGAACTTGGGTCAAACCCTGGAGCATGTCGAGTTGGCAAGCGGCAAGCACGGCGGCCCTGTCTGGCGATACATTGGGCGTGGCGGCGCAGACATGCAAAAAGCCGCACGGGCATTTTTTGCTGCGTGGAATAGCGCTGTGGATCGGGGGCATATCGCACCTGTCGGTGCGTGTTTTGAAGCCCGAGGCACATCGTATGCCGCTGCGGGGCAGGGGGGTAAGACGTTTGAGCCGTTGGTCGCAGGCACTGCGCTGGCCGGGCGCGTTACCGAGTCACCAGACCGCCTGGGCTACAGTGACATGTTGCGCGCACTTCTGACCAGTGATGCGTTGGTGGTGTTCGGCTCTGACGATCCGGCCTACACCGCATCCAAGATTTACCCTTATCTGCTGGCGGGTAAACCCTTGCTGGCCATTTTTCATGAAAAAAGTTCGGTGGTGTCATTGATGCGGGCAGTGGGCGGCGGAGTCTGCGTTGCGTTCAACGAACAAACAACATCTGCCGAGTTGTCGGACTTGATTGCACAGGCGTGGTTTGAATCGGGCCAGTACAGCCGGCCCGTGCCACTCGACCGGCAGGCGTTTGAGCCCTACACCGCGCGTCAGCAGGCGCGCGATGTAGGCCAGTGGTTTCGGGAGGTATCGGCCCATGCCAGCAGCATTTGAAACGCCAGTGATGACAAGCCGGCTAAAGCTTGGCATCCTTGCAAGCCACCCCATTCAATACCAAGCCCCCCTGTTCCGGGAGTTGGCAACGCGGTGCGATCTGCACGTCTATTTTTCGCACCGCCAGACGCCGCAGGCCCAGGCGGCTGCGGGCTTTGGCGTGGCGTTTGAATGGGACGTGGACTTGTTATCAGGATATGAACACTCCTTTTTGCCCAATGTGGCCAGGCAGCCAGACACCGGCGCGTTCAGGGGGTGCGACACGCCCACTATTGCCGATGAAATCAATGTGGGGGGTTTTGACGCCTTTCTGGTTATGGGGTGGCACCTCAAGTGCTTCTGGCAGGCCATTCGCGCCTGCCAGCGGCACGGTGTGCCGGTGATGGTGCGGGGCGACTCGCAGTTGGGCACGCCGCGCAGCCGGCTCAAGCAGGCAGTCAAGGCACTGCTCTACCCGTGGGTCATTCGCCAGTTTGATGCTTGCTTGTATGTGGGCCAGCGCAACCGCGAATATCTGGAACACTATGGCGCGCCAGCGAGTCGGCTGTTCTTTGCGCCCCACTGCGTGGACACGCTAGCCTTCGCCAGTGCCGCAGCCGCGGCAGACCGCACGGCTGTGCGTGCGGGGTGGGGCCTTACCCCGGATGATCGGGTTGTGCTGTTTGCCGGAAAATTGATGGGCAACAAGCGACCCGCGGACCTTGTCAGAGCGGTGGCGCAGCTTGGCTTGCAGGGGCAGCGCGCGGTGCTGGTCTGGGCAGGTGACGGGCCAGACCGCCAGGCACTGCAGATGCTAGGTGAATCGCTCAGCGTGCCAATGGTGTTTCTGGGTTTTTGCAACCAGAGCCAGTTGCCCGGTATTTACCGGGCGGCGGACGCGCTGGCATTGCCGTCCAGCAGCGAAACCTGGGGTTTGGTGGTGAACGAGGCCATGGCCTGCGGCACCCCGTGTGTGGTGTCGGATGCGTGTGGTTGCGCTCCAGACATGATCGTCCCCGGTGTATGCGGGGCAGTGTTTGAAATGGGTGATTTGACGGCTCTTGCTGGTGCGTTAGCAAAAGCCTTGGCAATCAAACGTGACACCCTGGCACTTGCAGAACAAAGCAGCCGCTATTCGGTTGCCGCCACGACTGCCGGTGTGCTTTTGGCCGTGCAAGCCTTGCAGAACAGGTTATGAAATGAAGTTGTCGCGTGGTTTTTTATTTTTATTGCTGCCGCTTGTGTTGTTGGGCCTGTTGGGTCAAGACAGCTTGCTGGGTCTTCTGGCGGTGACTGTTTTAGGTTTGGGGCTGGCACTGCTTTGGCGTCCGGGCGTGTCACCTATCTTGCTGTTTGTCTTCGGCTACCAGTGGCTGCAGGTTTGTCTAAGAATTTTTCAAGCCAGTCTTGAAGGTGTGCCGGTTGACACACTGTCGCAGTTTGGTGGCGCCATTTCAGGTGCGATTGGTTTAGCTTTGTTTGGCTTGTTGCTGTTGGCACTAGGCATGCGCTTGGGGGCAGGGCAACATGTGGCAGCAAGTGCGGCGGTACTGCAGCAAGATGTGGCGGTTAAGCCTGTTTTGTACTGGTTCAAGTTGTACGTCGCGGCGCTGCTGATCACCTTGGTTGCACAAGTGGGGGAGCGAGCCATACCTGGCTTAAGCCAGCCATTTTTAGCCTTGGCTTCATTCAAATGGGCTTTTTATTGGGCATTTACCTATGCCACATTTAGTCGTAAAGATGGTCCACGTAACTTATGGTTTGCAGTATTCGCGCTTGAGCTTGCACTGGGTTTTGGAGACTATTTTTCAGATTTCAAAACCATTTTGTTCATGACCATTTTTGCCTTGGTACCTGCCGGTGTGCGCCTTACCCCTGGCCGGCTCTTGGGTTTGGCATGTGTGGCCGCGCTGACGCTGACTTTGGGCGTGGTGTGGTCAACAGTCAAGTCGGAATACCGCGACTATTTAAGTCAGGGTGAGCGTGCACAAATCGTAGTGGTGGGGTATGGCGACAGTATGCGTCACCTGTTGCAATTGGTTAACGCGCTCGATGCAGCCGCGTTGGCACAAGGTGCCCAGGCAATGGCCGACCGTTTGTCTTATATCGATATCTTTGCCAGAACATTGGATCATGTGCCAGCCTACGTCCCGCATCAAAATGGTGCGGTGTGGGGCGATGCTGTTTTGCGACCGTTTATGCCGCGTATTCTGTTCCCAGGAAAGACTGCAATTCACGACTCTGAGTTCACCAATCAATTCAGTGGATTAACGTTTTCGACTTCGAAAGAGGGGACATCTGTCAGCATAGGTTCCATGGGCGAAGCCTATATTGATTTTGGATACTTTTTCATGATGGTGCCTATCTTCTTGCTGGGATTGGCTTTAGGTTGGTTTTACAAGTGGATGACTAATTACCCGGCCTGTCGTGGTGTGATAGGCATGGGCTTGGCGACGGTGGTGCTTTACCCTGCAGCACAATTTGAGACCAGCATCACCAAATTGATCGGTGGACTTGTGGTCAGCATGTTAATGGCTTGGTTGTTTGCACGCTGGGGCTCTCGCTACATGCGCAAGGCAGCATAGTAATGCGACTTCTGCATGTAATTCCCTCCGTGGCTGCAGCCCATGGCGGTCCCAGCAGAGCGATTGTGCTCATGGAAAAGGCGCTAGTGGCTTTGGGCGTAACCGTCACCACTGCAACCACTGACGATGATGGTCCCGGGCGGCATCTGGCTTGCACCGTGAACCGCGCTGTGGCTGAAGGGCTAACCACACGCTGGTACTTCCAAAAAAACACCGAGTTTTACAAGGTGTCGTGGTCGTTTATCCCCTGGGTAAAGTATGCCGTGCCGGGCTTTGACGTGGTCCATATTCATGCCTTGTTTTCGTTCACCAGCATCGTGGCGGCGTGGGCCGCGCGGCGTGCGGGCGTGCCATACATCATTCGCCCGTTGGGCACGCTCACCAACTATGGCCGCACGCAACGCCGGCCTTGGCTCAAGCGCCTGTCGCTCAAGTGGATCGAAGGCCCTTTGCTGCGGGATGCTGCTGCGGTGCACTTCACCAGTTTGGATGAGCAACGCGAAGCCGCTGAATGCGGTGTGCCGATGCGTGGTGTGGTAATCCCGCTGGGTATAGAGGCGGCGCCGGTCGCTGACGATGCGCTGGTGCGTTCGCGCTTTGTGGCGCTGCAAGATGCCAGCTATCTGCTGTACTTGTCGCGGCTCGATCCCAAGAAGAATGTCGAAGGCTTGTTGCACGGTTTTGCACAGTGCCTTGCGCAGTTGCCCAACACCAAATTGTTCATTGCCGGCAACGGCACGCCTGATTACGTGGCCAGCTTGGTGGCCTTGGCCAGTGCTTTAGGCTTGGACAAGCAAGTCATCTGGGCCGGGCACATTGATGGCGAACTGAAAAAAAGTGCATTAGCTGGTGCCCAGTTGTTTGTATTGCCGTCGTTCTCAGAAAACTTTGGCATTGCTGCGGCAGAGGCTCTGATGGCAGGCTTGCCTTGTGTGCTGGGGCAAGGCGTGGCCATTGCCACGGATGTAGTTCAGGCGGGCGCGGGTGTTGCGGTTATGCCAGACCCGGAAAGTATTGCCGCAGGCTTGATGCAGGTAATGAACGCCCCCGAACAACGCGCCACTATGGCTGCCAATGCGATTGGCTTGGCACGCAGCAAATATTCAGCGGAGGCCATGGGTGAAAAGCTGGTTCAACTTTATTCTCAAATCTCAACCGGTGTGGTGCCTGTTCAAAAGCCCTGATGTCAATTAACCAGAATTTGCTGACTCAGGTAACGCCCGTCATCCTGACCTTTAACGAGGCACCCAACATAGCACGGATTTTGGCCAAGTTGCTATGGGCCGAAGAAGTGGTGGTGGTAGACAGCGGCAGCACCGACCAGACCCTTGAAATTCTGACCACTTTCAGCAATGTGCGTTGCGTTCATCGCCCCTTTGACAGCCACGCGAACCAGTGGAACTTTGCAATCAAGGAAACAGGCATTGCAACCGAATGGGTGTTGGCGCTGGACGCTGACTATTTGCTGACAGATAGCTTGGTGGCAGAGATGGATGCGTTGAGTCCAACGAATGATGTTGACGGGTATGAAACTGCCTTTCTCTACTGCATATTTGGTAAACCTTTGCGCCGCACCCTTTACCCACCGGTGACCACGCTTTATCGCCGCAAAGGTGCCAGATATGTGCAAGATGGTCATACTCAGCGTCTAAAACTACCCGGTACGGTGCAGCGCCTAAGTGCCCGCATCTGGCACGATGACCGCAAACCGCTGTCGCGCTGGCTTGCATCACAAGCCAAGTATGCCGACCAGGAAGCAGCTCTGCTCTTAAGTAAACCTGCCAGCGAGCTGCGCATTCAAGATCGCCTGCGCCGACTGATGGTAATCACGCCTTGGCTGGTGCCGCTGTATTGCATGACGGTGGGGCGTGGTGCGCTAGACGGCTGGGCGGGCATTTATTACGCATTGCAACGCGGCGTGGCTGAGGCGGTGCTGGCGCTCACTTTGCTGGAACACAAAATATTTAAAGGAAAAAAGTGAGTGCAGCTTATAAAGATTACGGCTATCAGACGGCGGAACTCGGCTGGGCGCATAGCTATCTTTTTCAGCATCTTCGAGCGATGTTGGGCCGGACGCAGGGCACTATTTTGGATCTGGGATGCGGCAATGGTGCAATAGCTCGGGCGTTAATCGCGGAAGGCTATGACGTCTTCGGCGTCGATGCGTCGGCATCGGGGATCGCGATTGCCAATGCTGAGGCACCAGGCCGCTTTTTCGTGCTGGACGTGTCGACGGGCCAATTGCCCGCGGAACTTGCAGGCAAGCGCTTTGATGTCGTGATTTCTACCGAAGTGATTGAGCATCTGTATGACCCCCGTGGTTTCATTGCTTTTGCCCGCAAGATTTTGGCAGATGGAGGGGAATTCATCGTTTCGACGCCTTATCACGGCTACTTTAAGAATGTGGCACTCGCCATCGCCGGAAAGCTTGATGGTCACTTCACTGTGCTCTGGGACGGTGGACATATCAAATTCTTCTCGCGCAAAACGCTGGCGCAGATGTTGACCGAGCAAGGTTTCGAAGTAACCGATTTTGTCGGAGCTGGGCGCGTGCCATTTTTGTGGAAGAGCATGCTGGTGAAGGCTAGGGTGGCTAGCCGTAAGCCGACGTAAGACTTGGAAGTCGAAATTGAAATTGAAATTGAGGATTGAATGACAGTTATTTTGGGTATCAATGCCTACCACGGCGACTCTTCCGCTTGCCTGCTGCGCAACGGCATCATGATTGCCGCCGCTGAAGAAGAACGCTTTCGGCGCATCAAACATTGGGCGGGTTTTCCGAGCGAGGCCATTCGTTATTGCCTTGCCGAGGCCGGCATAACTCTGGCGCAGGTGGACCATGTGGCGCTCAACCAGGACGGCAAGGCCAACCTGGGCAAAAAGCTGGCCTACACCATCACCAAACGGCCAGACCTGGGCATGGTGCTGTACCGCCTGCGCAACAAGCGCGAGCGTGCGGGCGTGGCCGAACATTTGGCGTCGGCGTTTCCGGGTGAGCGCTTTGCCGGGCAGGTGCACCAGGTGGAGCACCACATGGCGCATTTGTCGTCGGCCTTTCATGTGTCGCCCTTCAATGAGGCGGTGGTGGTGTCGGTGGACGGCTTTGGCGACTTTGCCAGCGCAGCCTGGGGCGTGGGCCGGGGCACGCAAATTGAGGTGGAAGACAAGGTGTACTTCCCGCATTCGTTGGGCATCTTTTACCAGGCGCTGACGCAGTTCATTGGTTTCCCGAACTATGGTGACGAATACAAGGTGATGGGTCTGGCGCCTTATGGCCAGCCGGTGTACCTGGAGCAAATGCGCAAGATTGTGCTGCTGCAGCCCGACGGCAGCTTCAAGCTGAACCTGGCCTGCTTTCGGCACCACAACGAAAAGGTTGAATACGAGTGGGGCGATGGGGACGCAGGCGGCACGCCCACGGTGGGCGCTTTGTTCAGCCAAGGACTGGTGGACCTGATGGGCCCCGCGCGTGGCAAAGATGAGCCGCTGACCCAGCACCACATGGACATCGCCCGCTCGGTGCAGGCCATGTACGAAGAGGCGTTTTTCCATTTGCTGAACGCCCTTCATGCGCGCCACCAGCTCGACGCGGTGGCCGTGGCCGGGGGCTGCGGCATGAACTCGGTGGCCAATGGCAAGATTTTGCTCAAGACCCCGTTCAAGCGGGTATATGTGCAGTCCGCTGCGGGGGACGCAGGTGGCGCCATTGGGGCGGCCTACAGCGTGTGGCACGGGCTGGGCGGTGCACGCGGCCCCGCGCACGACCATGCCTATTGGGGGCCGCAGTTCAACAACGAACAGATTGCGCAAGCGCTCAATGCCCGGGCTGCGGACCTGACGCTGCAGGGCTGCGCCATGCAGCGCATGGACGACGAAGCAGCCCTGTGCAGCCAGACCGCTGCCGCCGTGGCGCGCGGCGAGGTGGTGGGCTGGTTTCAAAACCGCATGGAATGGGGCCCGCGCGCCCTGGGCAACCGCAGCATCGTGGGCGACCCGCGCCGTGCCGACATGAAGGACATCTTGAATTTGAAGATCAAGCGCCGCGAGTCGTTCCGGCCGTTTGCGCCTTCGGTGCTGCAAAACGCCGTGGGCGAGTGGTTTGAGCAA
>DIUK01000076.1 GCA_002422995.1 Rhodocyclaceae bacterium UBA6160 | reverse complement strand
GCAGAGAAGGCCGCAGGCAAGACCGTCACGCCGCGCGCGGTGACCGGTCTGGTGATCTCAGCGCAACGTGGTGATCCGGCGGCGCAATCGGCGGGGTTGCGCTATGCGACGCCAGATGCGAGCAAGCCTGTCATCGGTGACGTGGGTGATCCGGCAGAAGCGCTTTTGCGCCGCGCGCGTGAACTTGAGGCATCAGGGCGTCGCGGCGAGGCGCTGCAAGCCTATCGCCAGGCCGCTGCGCTGCTGCGTAACGCACAAAAAACGCACTGACGCCGCTTATTGCTCCTTCAGACGGTGCGCAAAAACCCGGAATTATGTAGCAGCCGCACAAAACGCATAAATACAATAAGTTACAAATGCTGTTGATTAACTCCTGATTGCCATTTACCATGCATGGCAAACCTCGAAAGGAATGAATATGCCATGCACCGCTTGCGGCCAGCCGCTCAATATCTCCCAATATAATGCCGACCGGACGATGAAATCTTGTCCTTCCTGTTCTCAGCGTAACGGGTCAAGGCATGTTTTCTATCCGTATCCGGCGAGTTTTGGCACTACACCCAGCAGAAGTACGCCAAACAATCCTGAAGGCCCGCAGAGCCATTGCACAGAATGCCGTGGCGGGAGTATGGATGTGCAAGGCGGTACGCTATGCAGTGGTTAAAGCCGTAGAGCTTCCTGCTTTGAAAACGCCTCAAAGTAATTAACCCAAGCGTGAACTGTTTTCAAGCGGCGCTCAGGCGTAGTTCCACCAATATTCCACCGTTCAAATAGCGAGGCAGGCACCTCGCTATTTCGTTTGTGCAGTACGTGGTTGAAAATCGGCTCACAGAAAATTATCTCCGCCAGGCGCTTCATTTTCTCAGCATGGGACAAAGCGGCAATGGCTTGGCCCTCCGGGGTGATGCTGACGATAGCCTGTTTAATATCAACCAACCCCATCCATTTCAACACATCGCTGTAGTACGTGATTTGCCGCATGGTAAGGTCGAATTCCAGCAAGAGCGAATCCTTGGAAATCTCTTCCTCGTTCACAACAATATTGAACATCGCCAGCACGGTATCGAAGTTATCGGCTTGCGGGAATGGCACTCCAAGCAACGGGTACGCGGCATTCGGATCAGCTTTGATTGCGCCCAGGTTGAGTTTGGCAATCGGCTCCAGGATGAAGGCCAGCTCATTACTGTGATCAGCCCTGCACACACCTTTTTCATAAACCACAGGGATGAATCGTAGTATTGGCTCCTGGTAAAAGCAGATGAATGTCTTGACGGCTTTTCTCTTGCCGATGGTGCTTTCCCATGCCAGTTGCGGGTAGATAAGCTGCCGCACACTGAGATTGTCGCGTGGCCCGACCTTGGCTTCAACCAGATTTATGGTTGTAGCGCCCTCATAGCCACCGTCTACCTCGATTTGTACTCCCGATACAGGGAAGTCAATGCCATTGAGGGGAAAGACGAAATCCGGGCTTCTGGAGCGTCCGCGAATGGTAAGCGCTACGTCTTCGCCAAACACTTCATGCAGTATGCCAGATACCAGCGCCGCATCCAGCGCAGCGGATTCGTGCGCCAACTTTTGCGGATTGAGGGTGATGATGTTGCCGGGGAATGCAAAGCTGGAAGGCGTTGCGATGGATACAGGTTCAATATCAATGAAGGGGTCGAACCTGCCTATTCTGTATGTGCCGTTGGCTATGGCGAGGATAGCCATACCCTGTTTGTGCATCACTGGCGGGATGTGTTCACGAAAATCAATCTTCGCCATCAAGCGAGGCTCACGCCCGGAATACTTTTTTATCTGATCAGCGGTTATATCGAAATAACCTTTTGCATCGACGCGCTCAACAATCTTTAGCGAGGAAAATATATCGTTCCATCCATCGTGATTCAGCGCCATGCGAAGCTTTCTATTTCGTTTGGAGAGCAGACATAATAGCTTCCAAACGTTGCTTAACACCAGCCACTTTTTCGATCTCCGGCAGCACCAGCATGGACAGCATGGCATCGCCGTTACGGTTCAGGTCTTGCAAGTCCTGCAATAGCAGTTGCGCGCACTGCGCGGCCTTGGTTGCGTTTTCAATATCCAGTTCACGGCTCATGTTGTTCTCCTAATAATTTGTAACCAAGACTTCGTTGGCTTCTTTGCCTCGCTTGCTGCCCTTGCAATTGATGGCGCGGGAGGCGTGAATAATTTTGATGTTGAAACCTTTGTACAGTTCGTGAATGATTGGCGTGTTGGAGTTGGACAGCATTACCTTCACGCCTTTTTTATCCAGTTCGGCAAACGTCTGTGCCAGTTCTGCCTGATCCTGCAAGCCAAACCCGCCCTTTACATAGCTGGCGAAATTAGCTGTTTTCGTCATTGGGGCATAGGGCGGATCAAAGTACACATAGTCGCCGGGCTGCGCCTTGTCCAGTACAAACTGATAGCCGCTGTGTTTAATTTCCACATCGCATGTGTTCAAGTATTCGCTGATGGCCCGCAGGTTTTCCGTATCCACAATTTTCGGATTTTTGTACCGGCCAAATGGCGAATTGAATTGACCGCTTTTGTTTTCGCGGTATAGCCCATTGAAGCAAGTTTTATTCAGAAAAATAAATCTGCTTGCCCTCTGCACAGCAGTCATTGTGGGGAGTTTTTTAGCGCGAACAGCATAGAAGTGCGCTTCTTCATTCTTGTGCGTCCGCAAGCTCCTGATAAGCGCTTCAACGTCATCACGGATCACCTGGTAGCAGTTGATCAGTTCCGGGTTCGCATCAGAGATTGTCGCGCTATCTGGCAGTTGAGAAAATAAGTACGCACCCCCGCCGATGAAGGGTTCGTAATACCTGCCAAAGTTATCTGGTGCCGCTGCGTGCAGAATGTCCAACAATTGACGCTTGCCGCCTACCCACTTTACAAAGGGGCGTGGTGGTGGCCCAATCTGCGTATCGTCTTCGTTATCCTGCCGTTTATTTTCTTTTTTTCGTAGGGGAGTGGTGGTACGTGCTGCTCTCAGAATCGCCATGCTGTTCCCGCTTAAAACTTCGTCAATTTGTATGCCCATTTTAATTCTCCTGGTCGCCAACTCAAAATTAGTTTTCTTCCGCGCCTTCTTTCCATTCACGAACAACCCGCACAATTTCCTGATCCTCCAGCAGCGCCAATAGGTTAAGTATGGCTTTCATGGCAAGCGGTGCGTTTGTTCCCCGCTGATACTCCATGTAGGTGCGATACCCGACGCCAACCCGTCCGGCCATTTCCTCCTGCGTGATGCGCTTCTTCTCCCGCGCCTCAATCAGCGCATGGGCACCACGAATAAACTCTTTAAGTTCCACTGAAAATCCTCGTTACTTTTTGCCGACGATTGATTAGATCACGCTTTTTTGTAAAAGTCAATTATTATATAAATTAAATATATAGAGTTATCGAAAATCTATAGCAGTATGTGTTTTTCTACTTGCCAAAACTACATAAATATGTATAATGAACACATAGAAATCTACTTTTCTGGAAAAATCATGGCCCAACACTTTTTACTCTCCGCAAAAGCCCGCACTCTCTCCGTGCGGAAAGTGATGGAACTCAGCAACAGCGAGGCTTTTACCGTGTTCAAGGAATTGCGTTGGGGTACTGGCGATGAAGTCGTCTGCCCGGTGTGCGGCACCATCGGCAAGCACTACTTCAAGCCCACTAGGATGCAGTGGCAATGCAAGGACTGCGGCCACACATGGAAACAGGTGCTATTCTAGGCGCAGGGCGGGTTAGAGCTTTGTGCGGCTGCTACATAATTCCGCAAAAACCTGCCGTAGCTTGGCCGCCTTGGGGCCGACGACAAACTGGCAGTACGGCTGTTGCGGATTATTCGCGAAATAATTCTGGTGATAGTCTTCCGCCGGCCAGAAAGTCGGCGCTGGCAATACGGCGGTGACGATGGGATCAGGCCAGATACGGTCGACGTTGAGCTGGGCAATCAGCGCCTGGGCGATGGCCGCCTGTTCCGCATCGTGCGTGAAGATGACCGAACGGTATTGTGTGCCCACATCGTTGCCCTGGCGGTTGAGCGTGGTCGGGTCGTGGATGGCGAAAAATGCTTCGAGCAAGGTGCGGTAGTCGATGACCGCCGGATCGAAATGCACCTGTACGACTTCCGCATGCCCGGTGGTGCCGTTGCAGACGCTGGCGTAATCCGGCTTGTCCCGATGTCCGCCTGCATAGCCGGAAATGACCGAGTTGACACCGGCTAGTTGCACGAAGGCCGCCTCCAGGCACCAGAAGCAGCCGCCGCCCAGCGTGGCCAGGCCGTGGTTTCTTGTACTGCCAGTTGATGTGTCAGATTCTTGTGGCATGGAGGACTCGCTATCAACAGGTTGGGAAAGGCTGGCAATGTGCGCCATTGCACGACATCTGCCTTGCATCATACCTGTAAGCGCTATCCATCCTCCGGCGATGTCCTGCGCCGTGCTATTATCCCGCGCCAATGTTGCAGTGCAGGTGTGCTTCCCCTGTATTTGTCTGCCTTTTATCATTCTGCCCTGATCGTTATCC
>DIUK01000047.1 GCA_002422995.1 Rhodocyclaceae bacterium UBA6160 | reverse complement strand
TTATTCCTCCTTTATCGTGGCCGACCGCGTCGTCGTGGTGACGCGCCGCGCAGGCGCTGCCGCGACAGAGGGCGTGCGCTGGGATTCGGAAGGCGCAGGCGAGTTCACTATCGAAGCGGTGAACAAGGCGGATCGCGGTACGGAAATTACCTTGCATTTGCGCGCCGACCAGGATGATTTATTGTCCGGCTGGAAACTGCGCAGCATCATCCGCAAGTATTCCGATCACATTCTGCAGCCGATTGTGATGAAAAAGGAAGAATGGCGCGAAGGCAAAGATGGCGAGAGCGGTGACCAAGTGGTGACGGATGAGGATGAAACCGTCAATCAGGCGTCCGCTTTGTGGGCCAAGCCCAAGAATGAGATTAGTGAAGACGACTACAAGGCGTTTTACAAACACGTGGGGCATGATTATGAAGACCCGTTAGCCTCGGTGCATGCGCGGGTTGAAGGCAAGAGCGAATACACGCAACTCCTGTACCTGCCAGCGCGTGCGCCGTTTGATTTGTATGACCGCAATGTGCGTCATGGCATCAAGCTGTATGTGCGCCGCGTGTTCATCATGGATGACGCCGAGCAGTTGCTGCCGACTTACCTGCGCTTTGTGCGCGGCATTGTGGATTCGGCCGATTTGCCGCTGAATGTCTCGCGCGAGATTTTGCAGGAATCCAAAGACATCGAGGCCATCCGCAAGGGCTGCACGGCCAAGGTGCTGGGCATGCTGACCGACATGGCCGCGAACGACAAGGAAAAGTACGCGACTTTTTGGGAGGCCTTTGGCCGCGTGCTCAAAGAAGGCGTGGGCGAGGATTTTGCCAACAAGGAAAAAATCGCCGGCCNNCTGTTGCGCTTTGCTTCCACGCATAACGACACCACTGAGCAGACGGTAGCGCTGGCCGATTACATCGCGCGCATGAAGCCTGAGCAAGAGAAAATTTATTTTGTCACGGCAGACACATTCAACGCGGCGAAGAACAGTCCGCACCTGGAAGTGTTCCGCAAAAAAGGCATTGAAGTCTTGCTGCTTTCGGATCGTGTGGATGAGTGGGTGGTCTCGCACTTGACAGCGTTTGACGGCAAGCCGTTGGTCTCGGTTGCCAAGGGCGATCTGGATTTAGGCAAGCTGGAAGATGAGGCTGAAAAACAAGCACAGGAATCCGCCGCAGGCGAGTTCAAGTCCTTGACGGATAAAATCGCCGCTTCTTTGACTGAGCGCGTGAAAGAAGTGCGCGTGACCTACCGCTTGACGGAATCCCCTGCTTGTTTGGTGAGTGAGGAAAATGATATGTCGGGCAATCTGGCACGCATGCTCAAAGCGGCAGGCCAGAGCTTGCCAGCAGCCAAGCCCACGCTGGAAATCAATCCGCAGCATCCGGTGGTGCAGCGCTTGAAGGCTGAAGCGGAACGGGAGGGCAGTAAGTTCAATGACTGGGCTTCCGTGCTGTTTGACCAGGCATTATTGGCTGAAGGTGGCCAGCTGGATGACCCGGCGACGTTTGTTAAACGCATGAATCAGTTGATGCTGGAGATGCAGGCAAAGTAACTCGCTGGAAATAAGTTGTTTTGAAAGGCGCGTATGAAAGTACGCGCCTTTTTCTATGGTGGCTTTAATGCGGTGATTGTTTTGTTCTATTATGGCTTTTCAGCCTAATTTCTCTTGTTCTTTAGTGGATTAGCGCATTCTTTTTAGAATATAGTTTTGTGCAAGCTGACAGCTACACGCGATATTGGCAGTAAATTTTTGTATATCAGACTCCCACAGGTGTTCACAATATGAACCAAGCGCTTCCGCAGGATGCCCATGAACACAGCTTAACGCTGCCAGAAGTTATCGATGCACTGGTGGATGAGGGCCTCTTGACAGCGGATCAAGCGACAAGTTTTAAAAATGAACGGCGTCACTTCAGAAAGGGTGTGCACCCGCTTGTCATGATTGCAGAGCAACGGTGGCAGTCGTTACAAGCACCGCACCTGGTTCTTGATTTAGACAGATTGTCGCAATGGCTGGCCAAGTGGTCAGGCCTGGATTATGCGAATATCGATCCACTCAAAATGGATTTTTCTGCCATTACAGGGGTGATGAGCAGTGCTTATGCCACCCGGTTTTGCATTTTGCCAATCAGAGTTACAGATAATGAAGTGGTGATAGCGACGGCAGAGCCTTTTCAGCGTGCGTGGGAAGCTGAAATTCAGCCGATCTTGAATAAGAAAATTCATCGTGTGATTGCGAACCCGCAAGATATTGCACGTTATCAGGTGGAGTTTTACAACCTTGCCAAATCAGTGAAGGGGGCACAAGCCAAAGGAGATGTTTCCGGTGGCCGGTCAAGCTTTGAACAGCTGGTTGAATTGGGTAAAGGCAATAAGCAGTTCGATGCGAATGATCAGCATATCGTCACGATTGTTGATTGGCTCTGGCAATATGCGTTTGAGCAACGTGCATCGGATATTCATGTCGAGCCGCGTCGTGATATGGGCATTGTGCGTTTTCGCATTGATGGCGTGCTGCACCAGGTGTATCAAATCCCGATGTCGGTACTCAATGCCATGACTAGCCGCATCAAGATTCTGGGGCGCATGGATGTCGTGGAAAAGCGCCGCCCGCAGGACGGTCGAATTAAAACGCGGACGCCCGACGGGCAAGAGATTGAGCTGCGTTTGGCAACCTTGCCGACGGTCTTTGGTGAAAAATTGGTGATGCGGATTTTTGATCCGGAAGTGCTGGTGCGAGACTTTTCAGCGCTTGGTTTTAGTGAAGAGGAAGTGACTACTTGGCGCAATATGGCGGCTAATCCGAATGGTATTATTTTGGTCACTGGCCCCACGGGAAGCGGTAAAACAGTCACGCTGTATTCCACCCTCAAAGAGCTGGCCACGTCGGAGGTGAATGTGTGCACGCTGGAAGATCCAATCGAAATGGTCGAGCCAGCATTCAATCAGGTGCAAGTTGTGTCAGACATTGGCATGGGCTTTGCCGAAGGCATACGTGCCTTGATGCGGCAAGACCCGGACATTATCATGGTGGGAGAAATTCGCGATTTGCAAACTGCTGACATGGCCATTCAAGCAGCACTTACCGGTCATTTGGTGTTATCTACATTGCATACCAACGATGCTCCGTCGGCCATGACCCGGTTGTTGGATTTAGGCGTGCCGCCCTATTTATTGGCCGCGACAGTCGTGGGTGTGATGGCTCAGCGTTTGGTTCGCACCTTGTGTCCGCAGTGCAAGCAGCCCACAGGCATGCGCGCGGAAGATGTGCTGGCCTGGCGCGCGCTGGTTGCGCCGTGGAAATCGCGGCAGCCTACCCAGCTTTATCGTCCAGTAGGGTGCCTTGACTGCCGTATGACAGGTTATAAAGGGCGTGTGGGCATTTACGAAATCATGCCTTTGTCTGCCGAATTAAAGCAGCTCATTGCAACCAAGGCGGATTTGGACGCTTTGCGTCAGCAAGCCATACGTGAAGGCATGAAGTCACTGCGCATCGCTGGGGCAAAAAAAGTTGCTGGCGGGCTTACGACCATTGAGGAAATTATGAAAGTCGCCCCGCCACTGAATGCCATTGGCTAGGGCAGTGGTTTGCGCGCGGTGGTGAAGCTTATTTATTCAACGCGCGCATGCCACGCTCAAGACCTTCGAGGGTGAGCGGGTACATGCGCTGGCGAAAAATCGTGCGAATCAGATCAATCGACTGCCGGTAATCCCATAAGCGCTCGGGCTCGGGGTTAAGCCACACGGCGTGCGGCCAGGTTTCCTGCAGGCGCGCAAGCCATACGGCACCTGCTTCTTCGTTATTGTATTCAACTGATCCGCTGGGCTGCAAGACTTCATATGGGCTCATGGTTGCGTCGCCCACGACCACGACCTTATAGTCAGGGCCGTACTTGTGCATCAAGTCGCGCAAAGCAAAGCGTTCACTTTTGCGTCTATGGTTATCACGCCAGACAAAATCGTAGATGCAGTTGTGAAAGTAAAA
>DIUK01000148.1 GCA_002422995.1 Rhodocyclaceae bacterium UBA6160 | reverse complement strand
CCTCGGACAGAATATAACCACCACGCCGGATAGCCGCCTGCGTTGTGGCGCTGCGTTTAACAAACGGCAAATTCTGTCTTGAAAACGCCAGACAAGTCGGGCCGTCCCGCCGCTCAATGGCACATGCCCAGGCAATGGCGGACTCNNTCCATCTGCGGGATCAACCGCAAGGTCGCCAATTGCTCCACCGGCTGGTGCGTTGGTCCATCTTCGCCCAGTCCGACTGAATCGTGGGTGAACACAAAAATCGAGCGCTGCTTCATCAGCGCNNGCCATGCGCAAGGCATTGCGCGCGTATTCTGAAAACATCAAAAACGTGCCGCCGTAGGGAATAAAGCCGCCGTGCAAAGTCAAGCCATTCACAATCGCGGCCATGCCAAACTCGCGCACGCCGTAGTGAATGTAATTGCCGTGACCTGCCCGCGTTACCGCCTTGGAGCCTGACCAGTTGGTGAGATTGGAACCCGTCAGATCCGCCGAGCCGCCAAGCAGTTCCGGCAACTTGGGCGCAAAGGCTTCGATGCTGTTTTGCGATGCCTTGCGCGTAGCGATGGTTTCAGCTTTGTCGTTGAGTTTTTCCAGCACAGCCGCCACGTGAGCTTCCCACTCGGCAGGCAAATCACCAGCCATGCGGCGGGTAAATTCGGCCGCTAACTCAGGATGTGCCTTGGCGTAGACATCAAACCCTTGCTGCCAATCAGCTTCTACTGCTGCGCCAGTTTTTTTGGCATCCCATGCCGCGTAAATATCTGCCGGAATTTCAAACGGCGCATGCGGCCAGCCCAAGGCAGCGCGAGCAGCAGCAATTTCCGCATCGCCCAGTGGCGCGCCGTGCACATCATGGCCGCCTTGCTTGTTGGGCGCGCCTTTGCCGATCACCGTTTTGCAGCAGATCAATGTTGGCCGCTGGGTATCCGCCTGAGCCTGGCCTATGGCCGTATCAATGGCCTCTGAATTATGCCCATCGACACCGCTGATCACCTGCCAGCCGTAAGCCTTAAAACGCTCGGGAATACTTTCGGTAAACCAGCCCTCGACATGACCGTCGATGGAAATGCCATTGTCGTCCCAGAACACGATCAGCTTGGATAAACCCCACGTGCCCGCCAACGAACACACTTCATGCGAGATGCCTTCCATGAGGCAGCCATCACCCAGAAAAACATACGTGTGGTGATTAACAATCTCGTGGCCGGGGCGATTAAATTCATTCGCCAACAGCTTTTCAGCGAGTGCCATGCCCACCGCATTGGCAATGCCTTGTCCCAGCGGGCCGGTCGTCGTTTCCACCCCCGGCGTATAACCAAATTCCGGGTGACCGGGCGTTTTGCTGTGCAACTGGCGAAACTGCTTCAGGTCCTCCAGCGAAACGTCATACCCCGTGAGGTGCAGCAGGGAATACAGCAGCATGGATGCATGCCCGTTGGACAATACAAACCGGTCGCGGCCTGGCCAATGCGGATTCGCCGGATTGTGGCGCAGATGCCGTCGCCAAAGTACCTCGGCAATATCCGCCATGCCCATGGGCGCGCCCGGATGGCCGGAATTCGCCTTTTGCACGGCATCCATCGACAGTGCGCGAATCGCATTGGCAACGCTAGTTTGAGAAAGGTTTGTCACAGGGGTAATAGTTGTTGGCACGGTATTAAGCAGCAAGTAAGTGTTAATCAGTGTTCAAAACGAAGCGGGTGGGCAATGTTTGTGAACCTGCTCACGTGCGCATCCGAAAACCCGATATTATCGACGAAACACGCGCCGTACGCTAGTGCAGTGCAACAGAGCTCAAAAGCCCCTCCCTTTTTCTTTGCTCTTTCCGTGCTTTTCTGCGGCCAGTCCTCTGAAATAACGCAAACAAGCCAGCCTGAAAAATCCTGACAAACCAAAACTGAATTCAGATTTGAGCTTGCCAGGATTCATCTTTTTGCTCTGGACTCTATTGCTTGCGCCGATACGTGTGAGTGCTTCAGTGTCCTCTGGCAATTACACCGCATACGATGCGTGGTCCGCCACCGCCCAGGGGCGCGGGATGATCGGCATGATTGTCCGCGCCCGCATGAATCATCAGAGAACGTCCTGCCAAGTCGCTCATTTTGAGCCGTGGCGCTAATACTGGTTGCGTTGCATTCCCTTCGGCATCCACAAATAGCGCGGGCAAATCGCCCAAATGGCCATTACCCCAGGGCAAACCGTGCTGCTTGGTTGCAGCTGGGTCGTAATGTCCGCCCGCAGCCAAAGCAGGCACTTTTTTGCCGTCTTTCTCTTTCGCCTCGCAACTTGAATTTTCATGCACATGAAAACCATGCAACCCCGGTGGCAGCCCCTTGAGCGACGGCGTAAAAACCAACCCATAAGGCGACTCACTAATCAATATCTGGCCCACCATCGGGCCTGTGCCTTGCTCATTGACAACAGCCATCTGCGTAGCCACATCTGCCGATGCGGCAAAAGCCGGACTCATTGCCGTTGCCGTTATCACTGTTGTTATCACAGTCACCATCGCTTTTACCAACAAAAATTTCCGCTGATTTGCCATTTGATTTCCTTTGAAAATAAAAAAGTTTCACTCCGTTATATCGGCAGAAAGTCACCGATAGCTTGAAACAACAGGAACATCACTCATGCTTAAGCGTCCTTGCCAACACCCAGTTTTCGACCCGCGCAGCACCATGTGCTTTCAGCGTACGCGCCAGTTCATTGAGTGTTGCGCCGGTGGTCATGACATCATCCACCACCCACACAGTTTTACTCGTTAAATCCATTTGGCAATCAAACGCATGACGAATATTTTTAACCCGCGCCTTCCAGGGTAACCGACTTTGCGGCATGGTATTCCGTTGCCGCACAACATCGTAGCGCATCAGCGGCACACCCGTTTGCTGTGACAACTGACGCGCCACTTCCAAAGCCTGATTAAAACCGCGTGCCGCCAAACGCTCTGCCGATAAAGGGACAGGCAAAATAAAATCAGGCAAGGAATCGGAGGGCAAGGCACGATCATGCTCCAGCTGATTTACGGCTCCGGACTTCATGCTGGCAAGCCTTGCCAAGGCCATACCAAAAAAGTCGGCGTTGGCGAGACGGCAGGAAAACTTGAGTGACTGGATCATTCGATTCACTGGAAAATCGTAAGTCCATAGCGCATGCGTCGCGTCAAAATAAGGCGCCTCACGAAGACAAGCGCCACATTGCCTGGCATCTACCCCAGGCAACGCACATTGCGGGCATCGTTGATCAGTCAGGTACGGCAAACCCTCATCACACGCAGCACAAAGCAAAACATTACCACTGGCCGCACCGCACAAAAAGCAATCGCACGCCATCTGATGCTTGCTCCACGTCATCACCCACGAAGCCAAACCAGATAGCAACAGCGGTAATGAATGCAGCATTTCGCGTAGGCTAAACAGCCTGTTTACAAGAGCAATAAACCAATTGCGGATTGACAAGTGAGGCTCCTTCCACGAAGATGCAGGACTTTTCATCGCCTTCCTCAGTGAGTCTACCGCAATGACGACCGCCACCCTGCCTGATACTGAAATTCGCACTGCTAACCACGCAACAGCCCCTGCCAAAGCACCCCGCTGGACAATCAAGGCCATTGAGACCTTATTTGAACTACCCTTCAATGACCTCATGTTTCGCGCGCAGGAAGTGCATCGTCAGCACCACAAAGCTAATGCCGTGCAGCTGTCCACATTACTCTCGATCAAGACTGGCGGTTGTTCTGAAGATTGCGGTTACTGCTCGCAATCTGCCCGCCATGGCGAAGTAGAACGGGAAGATTTGTTGCCCATTGCGGACGTCATCGCCGCTGCCAAAGCGGCTAAAGATAAAGGCGCCTCGCGTTTTTGCATGGGCGCGGCCTGGCGCGGCCCCAAGGAAAAGGATTTACAGCAAGTCACCGACATGGTCGCCGCCGTCAAGGCGCTAGGGCTGGAAACTTGCGCCACGCTGGGCATGCTTAAAGAAGGACAGGCCGAGCAATTAAAAAACGCAGGGCTGGATTATTACAACCACAATCTGGATACCTCACCCGAGTTTTACGGCCAGGTGATTACCACGCACACGCAGGCGGACCGTTTTGACACGTTAGCGCAAGTGCGCGGTGCAGGCATTAAAGTCTGTTGTGGCGGCATTGTCGGCATGGGCGAGACACGCGGCGCACGCGCCGGTTTGCTAGCTGAGCTGGCCAACATGCCTACACCACCAGAATCGGTGCCGATCAATCAACTCGTCCCCATGCCCGGCACGCCCATGGGGCATGTTGCACCGCTCGACCCGTTTGAATTCGTGCGCACGATTGCAGTGGCCCGCATTCTGATGCCAACCTCCATGGTGCGACTCTCGGCGGGCCGTGAAGAAATGAGCGACGAGATGCAGGCCTTGTGTTTTCTGGCCGGTGCGAATTCAATTTTCTACGGCGACAAGCTACTCACTGCAGGCAACCCGCAAGCCGATCGCGACGAAGCGCTGTTTAACCGCCTGGGTCTGATTTCAGTGTGATTTGCGGTGTGAGCCGCAATCCATCTGACACGGCAGTCGCTTACAACCAAGCGGCCGTGCTCGCCCGCGAAGTGGGCGAGCGGATGGCAGAGCGCCTCGATTACATGAAAATTTCGCCGCAACGCATGGCTGATATCGGCTGTGCGACAGGCGATGGCATCCGTGCTTTACAAGCGCGTTACCCAAAAACACACGCACTGGCAATTGATGTTTCGCTACCGATGCTACAAGGGGTGCGTGCACACAATCCACGCTTCACGCGCTTACTCAGTCGCCTATTCAATCGCGGCCCGCAACTCGTCAATGCCGATGCGCGCGCGCTGCCGTTAGCAGACAACACACTGGATTTTGTATGGTCGAATCTGATGCTGCACTGGCTGGATGATCCACTGCCTGCGCTGCGCGAAATACACCGCGTGATGGCGACAGGCGGCCTGGTGATGTTCGCCACGCTAGGACCGGATAGCCTGGCTGAGTTGCGATCAGCAATGGGAAAAGTCGGCGCTGATGACACGGCGCGACGCTTTATCGACATGCATGATATCGGCGACATGCTCGTAGCAGCAGGATTTGCCGACCCGGTAATGGATATGGAAATTGTCAATTTCACTTATCGCCACCCGCGCCAGCTTCTTGCCGATCAGCGCCATTTAGGTGTGCGTGATGCGTTTCTCGGTCACCAGTCTTTTCGCACCTGGCGCAAGGTTTTTTCTGCCTGGCCGCGCGATCATGAAGGGCGCTGGCCGTTGCGCTTTGAAATTGTTTACGGCCATGCCTGGAAACCCGCGCCCCGGTTAACATCGCAGGCTACGCCCAAGCGCGACGCCGCTGGCAACGCAATCGTTACCTTTCATCCGCGATGAAACAAGCCAAGCGAAAGCAGCGCAAAACTCAGCAGGTCTTGCGTCCGCGCAGCCTGCTGGCAACCCACCCGCTGCTAAAAAAAGCGGCACACATTTGCGCACGGATAAACGCGCCAGCCGCGCACGACTCAAAGCACAGCAACGCGCACTGAAGCGTCAAGCTGCTGACGACAACGAAAACTGAATAATCGTTTAACCGTCCATGCGCCCTCATGCCCGGATCATCTATAAGACACACCTCCGCCGAGATCCGCAGAGTGCTTTAGAATGTTCCACAAACCAGCGCAACACGCTTACCCGCGTGGCACGCCACAACAAAATTTTGCGGTGACCGGCTGCAAAATTCAATCATTCTCACGAGGAAACGTATGTCCGCCACACCATCATCTGAAAATGCAATGCTCGCAACTTTCCCCCTTGCTGACGCCGATCCACAAGAAACCCAGGAATGGTTAGATGCACTAGCTGCCGTTATCGAAAAAGTCGGCCCCGAACGCGCGCATTTTTTACTCGAACAGTTGATCAGCAATGGCCACCGTGCCGGCATCAACATTCCCTATAGCGCCAACACCGATTACATCAACACCATCCCCGTCGCACAGCAGCCACGCATGCCGGGCGACCCGGAACTCGAACACACCGTGCGCGCCTACGCGCGCTGGAATGC
>DIUK01000098.1 GCA_002422995.1 Rhodocyclaceae bacterium UBA6160 | reverse complement strand
GCCGCGATTCGGAATCAAAACGACTTGGCGTTAAACGCTACGGTGGGCAGTTGATTTCAGCGGGCAGCATTATCGTGCGGCAGCGCGGTACTGAGTTTCACCCCGGTGACAATGTTGGCATGGGCAAGGATCACACCTTGTTTGCCAAGGTTGAAGGCACGGTTTTGTTTGCTGTCAAAGGCATTAAAAAACGTCGCATGATCAGCATTATCCCCACAGCGGTTTAATGTTTTAATGCAATCAAAGCCCTGTCGTTGCATTTGGCAACGGCAGGGCTTTTGACATTTAAATTATGAAATTTTTTGACGAAGCACGAATTGAAGTATTTGCTGGCGACGGCGGTAACGGCGCGGCATCGTTTCGTCGTGAGAAATACATTCCCATGGGTGGCCCTGACGGCGGCGATGGCGGCCGCGGTGGCAGCATCTGGGCAGAAGCGGACAGAAACCTTAATACGCTAATAGATTTTCGCTACACGCGCTCCTTCCATGCCCAAAAAGGCGAAAAGGGCCACGGTTCTGATCGCTATGGCAAAGGTGGCGAAGATCTGGTGTTGCCCATGCCTGTTGGTACCATCATTACCGATCGTGTAACGGGCGAAGTTCTGGCTGATCTGGATGTGCATGGCAAGCGGGTGCTGGTTGCTAAAGGTGGTGCGGGTGGCCTGGGCAATTTGCACTTCAAATCCAGCACCAATCGTTCCCCCCGTCAATGCACACCTGGCCAGCCCGGCGAGCAGCATGAGTTGCAGCTGGAGCTCAAGGTGCTTGCCGATGTGGGCTTGCTCGGTCTGCCCAATGCCGGCAAATCCACCTTTATTCGTGCCGTGTCTTCTGCCAAACCCAAAGTGGCAGATTACCCTTTCACTACACTGCATCCAAATCTCGGCGTGGTGCGTGTGGATCATCGGCGCAGCTTTGTGATTGCTGATATTCCGGGGTTGATCGAAGGTGCGGCCGATGGTGCTGGTTTAGGTCACCGGTTTTTGAAGCATTTGCAACGCACGGGGTTGTTATTGCATCTGGTCGATTTAGCGCCTTTCGATCCGGATGCAGATCCGTTGCATGATGCGCAGGCGATTCTTGAAGAGCTTCGCCGCTACGATCAGGCCTTGTTTGACAAGCCACGCTGGTTGCTGATTAACAAGATTGACCTGGTGCCTGAAGAAGAGCGCGCCGAGCGAATTAAAAAGCTGGTGGATAGCTATCAACCGGTGCGCCATTTTGTTATTTCAGGTATCAGCGGCCTGGGCTGTAAAGAGGTGTGCTTTGCCATCATGGAACACCTTGATAATCAGCGCGCGCATTTGGCGGTGCATGGCGATAGTGAGCTGTTAGGCCGGCCAATTGATCTTTCTACCGATGAGCATTCAGACGAGTCCTCAGATGAGACAAGAGATCGCTAACGCGCGTCGCTTGGTTGTTAAAGTTGGTAGCGCCTTAGTCACCAGTAACGGTGAAGGCTTGTCCTATGCGTTTATTAACGACTGTGCCCGCCAGATTGCAACGTTGCGCGCGGCGGGCAAAGAAATTCTGCTGGTTTCATCCGGCGCTATTGCGGCAGGTATGCAACGCCTCGGCTGGGCAACTCGCCCACATGCGATGCACGACTTGCAAGCCGCCGCAGCCGTTGGCCAAATGGGTCTCGCGCAAGCTTACGACACCACGTTTGCCAAGCATGGCTTGCAAGTTGCGCAAATTTTATTAACGCACGCCGATCTCGCTGATCGAGCGCGCTATTTGAATGCGCGATCCACCCTGCATACCTTGCTTGGTTTGGGTGTTACGCCGATCATCAATGAAAACGATACTGTCGTTACCGATGAAATCAAGTTTGGAGATAACGATACCCTTGGCGCACTGGTAGCTAATCTGGTGGAGGCGGATGCCTTGATTATTTTGACTGATCAGGCAGGGCTATATACGGCTGACCCTCGGCGTGATGCCACGGCCACCTTGATTACTGAAGGACGGGCAGATGATAAGCAGTTTGAAGCCATGGCGGGTGGCGCAGGCTCGGGTATTAGCCGTGGCGGCATGATCACCAAGGTGCGCGCGGCGCAACGTGCTGCCAAGAGTGGGGCGCACACCATGATCGTCAGCGGGCATACGCCTGACGCGCTGATTGCTGCCAGCCAAGGTACCGCCATTGGCACTTTGCTTTACGCGACTGAATCTCCCTTGGCAGCAAGGAAGCAATGGCTGGCTGATCATTTGCAACTTGCTGGCTCATTCACTTTGGATGAGGGTGCCATTAAGGCGCTGATAGCCGGGCGAAGTTTGTTGCCTGTGGGTGTTACGGCGGTAGCAGGTGAATTTGGCCGGGGTGCAGTTATCGCTTGCTGCACATCTCAAGGGCAGGAAGTTGCCCGTGGTTTGGCAAACTACTCAAGTGTTGAAGCGCGCCGAATCGCAGGACGTGGCACACAGGAGATTGAAGCCTTGCTAGGCTATCTGGATAGTGCTGAACTGATTCATCGAGATAATCTGATTTTGCTTTAGGTCCTTGCTTTGCTGGTCTGTATTTTGGCTATTTTTGCATCATCGTGAAAATTATTCTGTCAATTTTCTCAGGGAACTTTGACTTAAATGGTGAGAAGCGCAGTCCCTTCGGATATACTTCGCACCCTGTTGTTGGGTGCGCAGCTTATCAGCGCTACCCTTCTGGAGACGTGGCCGAGCGGTCGAAGGCACGCCCCTGCTAAGGGCGCATCTGGGCAAAACCTGGATCCAGGGTTCGAATCCCTGCGTCTCCGCCAAGTACCTNNAGCAAATAAACGCCTTTAATGGCGTTTTTTTTCGATCCATTTCAATCCTCCTATCGGATTCGGTCGGCGGCCATTCAGGCTGACTGATAAATATATTTTGCTGGGGTATCGACAAGCTGGGGTATCGACAAGTTTGAGTCAAGTTGAATAAAGCGGCTTCTGCAATGTAATCGCGTAAGCCGTGATCGCAGTTCGATCAGACTGACGGCACCAGCGAGAGTGATGCACAGAGCGGAATTTTCACAAGGAATTTTGCCAATGAGCACGTCTGCACCTCTTCACCAACTTGCAATGGTTGGTAATTATTTGCCTTTCGTTTATTTACCTATCCACGCCGTATGCAGACCGTATGCAGCGTTGTCAGCCTCTCAATCAGCCGAATCTTGTGCTAATCAAAGCCGGAGACTTTCTGTTGGGTGACCTGATCGGGGCATAGTTCCGGCGTTGGAAATTAAATGATATTGCCGCTTAGCTGAATGAGAAGGCAAAGGGAGATATTTTGCGCGAAGCCGAACTTTTCATTACGCTCCGGCGTAAATCGAATGCAACTGTCACTAAGGAATTCATCTCAAAGAGGGAGGCTAATCATGCAGCCTCTTAACGTGAAAACGCCACCGTTGCGAGCAGTGGCGTCAGGTGAAATGGCAATGCAGGGGGGGCTGAACAGGGTGCAGGTTGCCGCGCATGGCGCGATGGTGCTTGCACCCGCTGTACATTATTTTTTCATCGTCAGGCGGCGGTAAAGCTATGGCTATGCGGCTATCAGCTCCGCCTTGATTGGCTTGATCCCAGCCAGCCTTTCCGGGTGCTGTTGTACTTCCCACAAATCGACGGCCTCTTGCATCCGCAGCCAGCTCTCGGGTGTCGTGTTGAGAAACTTGCCAACGCGCGCAGCCATCTCGGGCGTCATGCTGCGTTTTTCATGCAGAAGCTGTGACACCGAAAGGCGGGAGATATTAAGCCGGTCAGCAAGCTCTGTTTGTGTCATTGCAAGCGCAGGTAAAACATCCTCGCGCAGAATTGCACCAGGGTGCGTCGGGCGGCGGTTTGGGTCTCGCAAATTCTTCATTAGTGATAATCCTCCATGTCCACATTGATGGCGTCTTCGCCATCGAATTTAAAAGTAATACGCCAGTTTCCGGTTATTGTCACAGCATAGGTGCCTTTACGGTTACCGCCCAAGCAATGGAACTTGTAGCCGGGAATGTTCATGTCTTCAGGTTTCACGACTGAATTCAGCCGATCCAGAATACGTTCAATTCGAGCCTCACTCCTGGCAATGATGCCCCGGTGATCGCCCTTCTTGAAGAATCGTTCAAGGCCCTTGTGAGTGAAGTTTCTAATCATTAAATTAGTAATCAATAAGTATTCATTGTAATTTTACAAGATACAAAGTCAAGTGCAATTTATTGACGAATTATTAGTCATGCTGTTTTACCCTTCCGTATCGGCACTACCGTTGCCCTTCCTGTCTTTTTAACCGTATTGCAGCAGGTTGCCCAGTCGTCCATAAGGCGGCGACGCTTGTCGAACAGCATCCCGCTGGCATAGGCGGCCTCGGCGCGGTCTCGGAGTTGATGCGCCAGCGCCTGTTCGATTACTTTCCGTAGGTAGGTGGTCGTTTCGCCGGACCAATCGCGTAACGTCGAGCGGAAGCCGTGCACGGTGATCGTCTCGCTGGCCGTGTCCGTCCAAATCGGCGCATCATTGCGCTGCATCCGACGAAGTACGGCGGTCAGTGTTATGTTGGAAAGCATCCCGCCTCTGGGTGCCAGGAAAACCTGTTCGCTTTCTGTAATCCCCGGCAAACGCCCGAGCAGGTCGATTGCCGCATCGGACAGCGGGGTATGGCGCTCCTTGCTAGTTTTCATGCGCCCAGCACCCGTCGTCTTCGTGCAGTTAAATGCAGGAAAATCCCCAAGCACTGTCTGCCATTATTTGACTACTACAGTATCTCCAATGAGGAGTTTCGCGCCTGCTGCTGGACGGTGAGTTGCTGGAGCTGATCGCTGATGGGGTAATGCTCAAGTATGGTCGTTGGTAACAAGGTTGGCCAACTAAAAAGGGGGCCGAGGCCCCCTTGCAATATTGATTGAATAATCCGCTTTAATTCGGTTTGGTTTCAATCATTTGTAATGGTTCGCTAGGCGCGATAATCACAGGTTTGGGCTTGCGACCCAAGGGTTGCGTTGGTGCTAGGTTGGTCGCTGGTGCGGTGTGTACGGTTTGCACCATGATTAATCCTGCTTGTTCAAGGTTAGCAGAGAAGTCAGATGCGGGTTCTGCTACGATGCTTGCAACAGGGCTTGTAACTGCTGTTGCTTGAGTCGGTTGAGTTGCTTGAATAACCGTTTGATTTTCTTGTTGAGCATTAACCGTTACTTCTGTTGGGGGTGATGCGGTAGCTTCAGTCATTACGCTCGTGGCAGGCACCAAGTCTGCTGTCGCAACGGGTGAAATAATGGGAGAGGCTACCAGGGCGATAGGGGCCTGAGCGGGTTCTGTATTCAGACTCTCTGCAACTTTTATTGGTCTATCAATATCAGTTGATCCTTCACCACTTTGATTGTTTTGCTCAGCGCGTTCAGTGCGTTCGCTTCTGTCGCCTTGACCCCGTCCACCCCGTCCACCCCGGCCGCGATTTCTGCGGCCGCTGCGTGCTGTGCCTTCACTCGTGCCGGATTCAGCATCGGCAAAAGTCGGTGCTGGTGAGACGGTATTCTCAGTGCTTGTTGTGTCTGCAACAACTCGCGGAGGACGTGGGGGACGCGGCTCACGTGGTTCTCTGGGTTCTCTTACTGCTTTATTTTCGCTTGGCTTGTTGCGTTGCTCGTTGCGGGGCTCACTGCTATTGAGAGCTGTTTGGACATTGGCTTGAGCCGGTGGATTGGAGGTTCGTGGTTTGCGCTCTTGCCCAGCGATTTGACCTTCTGCCGGCGTGGTGCGATCCCGATTTGTTTCTCGACCTCCATCGCGGCCGTCGCGACTATCGCGACCATTGCGATTCCGATTGCGGTTGTTGCGTGAGCGCTGGCCGTTGGTTTCACTGGGTTTGATGACAGGTGTCGCAGACTTTTTCTCACCAAAGAAAAAGGCCGCAATCTTGCCAAACAGACTAACCGAGTCAGCAGGCGATTTTGCCGCAGACTTTGCTTCTACGATAGGGGCTGGCTGGCTGGGGGTAATACCACGGACGGCTGCTTCAATTTTCGCCGGTTTGTTGTCAGCTTGCGAGGAGGGTGTCTGGTAAGTTTCTTCTGATGGGCGTGTTGCCATCTGATAGCTGGCAACAGTTGTTGGGCTTTCATTTAATTGGTCATGACGCACGCGCACAATTTCGTGGGCGGGCGTTTCCAAATGGCGGTTGGGAATAATGACCAGATTCACACGGTGACGCGATTCGATATGTGAAATATCAATGCGCTTCTCGTTCAGCAGGAAGGTGCCAACATCCACAGGTACCTGACAGCGCAAGGCTCCGGTGTTGTCTTTCATGGATTCTTCTTCAAGAATGCGCAAGATATGCAGCGCAGCAGACTCTGTACTGCGGATATGGCCCGTGCCGGTGCAGCGTGGGCAGGTGATGTAGCTCGCTTCTGCCAAGGCCGGACGCAAGCGTTGGCGCGAGAGTTCTAGCAGGCCAAAGCGGCTGATCTTGCCTGTTTGTACGCGGGCGCGATCGTGGTGCAGGGCATCACGCAAGCGATTTTCTACTTCGCGTTGATTTTTGGTCGACTCCATGTCGATAAAGTCAATCACAATCAAGCCGCCCAGGTCGCGCAGACGCAGTTGGCGTGCAACTTCGTCGGCTGCTTCGCAGTTGGTGCGCAGCGCAGTTTCTTCAATGTCGCTGCCTTTGGTTGCGCGTCCTGAGTTCACATCAACCGATACCAAGGCTTCTGTGTGGTCAATCACAATTGCGCCGCCGGAGGGCAGGGTCACTTGGCGTGAGTAAGCTGATTCGATTTGATGTTCGATCTGGAAGCGCGAGA
>DIUK01000085.1 GCA_002422995.1 Rhodocyclaceae bacterium UBA6160 | reverse complement strand
GGTTGGGTTTTAGAATTGGTGGTGATGGGGGGACTTGAACCCTCGACCTACGGATTATGAATCCGTCGCTCTAACCAGCTGAGCTACATCACCGCTGATATGCAACAAAGGGGCGGGATTATGTCGTTTTCACGTCCTTCTTGTCAAGGCGTACGTGTGTAGGCGACAATGGCAAGATGAACTTTGATATCGTGATTGTGGGTGGTGGGTTGGCTGGCCTTGCGCTGGCGGCGGCGTTGCGGCGTTCGGCTTTTTCTATCGCGTTGATTGAAGGGGCGACACCGAATGCCTCTGCCAAGCGCATCTATGACTTTTCTGCCGCTACAACCGCTGCGTCTTGGGATAGCCGCATCTATGCCATTAGCCCGGCAAATGCCAATTTTTTAGCAGACATTGGCATTTGGCAACATCTTGATCCTTTACGCATGGAACCTGTGCGCAATATGCAGGTGTTTGGTGATGGCAAAGGTCGGCTTGATTTTTCGGCTTATGACAGTGGCGTTGCTGAATTAGCATGGATACTTGAATCGTCGCTGATGCAAACTGAACTGCGGGAAATGGTTAAGCGGCAAGGCAATCTCACGTTATTTTGTCCTGCAACACCGCAAGCACTTGTTTTAACTGATACCGCCGCCGAGCTTACGCTGACCGATGGCCGCCAATTGACCGCACGCCTGATTGTTGCAGCTGATGGTGCAGATTCATGGACGCGCCATGCAGCGGGGATTGAAGTGGCTTTCAAAAACTACGACCAACTGGGTGTCGTGGCTAACTTTGCTACTGCGTTGCCCCATTACCATACGGCGTTCCAATGGTTTCGTGCAGATGGCATTCTGGCTTGGCTACCCTTGCCTGGACAACAGATATCGATGGTATGGTCCGCCAAAACAGCGCTTGGCGAGGCGTTACTGTCGGAGTCGCCAGAAGATTTGTGCACTAGAGTTGCTAACGCTGGCGGCCATCTGCTGGGCGAGTTGAAATTAATCACTCCGCCAACCGCATTTCCGCTGCGGCTGATGCGCGCACCACGCACGGTGTTGCCACGTTTATGTCTGGTAGGCGATGCGGCACATACGGTTCATCCATTGTCTGGTCACGGCATTAACTTAGGATTTGGTGATGTTCAGGCTTTAGCGAAAACGCTGCTTAACGCTTTTCCAGTCGAAGATTGTGGCGACTTTTCCTTGTTGCGACGGTTTGAACGATCGCGTAAAGAAGAAGTTTTTATGCTACAAACAGCAACGGATCATTTACAGCGTTTGTTTGCCATTCGGCGCGGGCCGCTTATTGGTTTGCGCAATGCTGGATTGAACCTTACCAATCATTTGCCTGTTATAAAGGACGCTTTGGTTCGTTATGCGTTGGCATCCTAACTGCATCCTAACTTTTTGGAGATTTAATGAATAAGAAATTGCTTGCAGCAGCCACATTGTTTGTTAGTTTTGCGACGCTATCCTTTTCAACGCTATCTTTAGCGGGTGAGGCTGACGTAAAAAAAGCACTTGAAACAACTTTGGGTAAAGTTGAAAAAATCAGCAAAGCACCTATTACCGGCCTCTGGGAAGTTGTTGTTGATGGACAGATTTTTTATGTGGAAGACACGGGTCGTTATGTACTAGCCGGTAATTTAATCGACACTAAAACAGGTAAAAATTTAACCACTGAGCGGCAGTTCAATGCCTTGCCACTTGAACTGGCCATCAAGCAAGTGCGAGGGAATGGTAAAAATGTATTGGTCACGTTTGAAGACCCTAACTGTGGCTACTGCAAAAAACTGGCCAAAGAATTGACGTCGGTCAAAAATCTCACGCTGTACACTTTCCTTTATCCCGTGCTTGGGGAAGACTCCTTCGAGAAATCCAAAATGATTTGGTGCGCGCAGGATAAAGCCAAAGCCTGGAACGACTGGATGATCGCTGGCAAAACCTTGGCTTCAGTGCCTGCCAAATGCGATGCCACCGGGCTGGAAAAATCAATCGCACTGGGACAAAAGTTGCGTATCAGCGGCACACCCGCGATGTTCTTCGCAACCGGTGAGCGAGTAGGCGGCTACATTCCGGCAGCAGAAATCGAAAAGCGCTTTAATGCCAAAGGCGGTTAATGACAGCAACACCATGCTGTAAAAAGTCGGCGCTGGTGATACGGCAACAAATACTGTCCTGCGTACCCCAGCCCGGTAATTTTTCTATTTATTGACGCGGCCAGCGCGTCGCTGCGACCGCGTACATCGGTATTCACCCCCGTCATGCCAACGATGGCCATCACCCCGTGTCCCTTCCGGTGTAGTCGCACAACCTGCTTGCGCCGCTCATGCAACTGCTCCAGCTTTTGATATCAAGCACCTTCTTTGTCCATCACAGTTCGATATCAGCATATCCGTACAGTCCAGTCTTCTTTGTTCCGGATCAATAATATAAAAATTTTTGCGCAAGCGACGCCAAGTATTTGATCTTCTACAAGAATGCTTTATTTTGGCGCTTTATTTTGGTGCATTAGTTGATGCGTCAGTTGGCGCATTACTTGGTGCATATTCAATCGGCATCAACACCCATAAACGGCCACTCTGGCGCATTTTGCCGGCCAGATTACCGGCTTGCTCGCCGCTACCCCAGTAAAAGTCACCGCGCACGGCCCCCCGAATTGCGCCGCCCGTGTCTTGCGCGAGCATCAACTTTGTGAGCGCTTGCTCACTATTTGGCATAGTGGTTGCAAGCCATAACGGGGTGCCTAACGGTACATAGCGCGGATCAACCGCTAATGATCTTGTGGGCGTTAGCGGCACGCCTAACGCACCTAAAGGACCTGGGCCTGTGGGTGGCAGTTCGCGAAAAAAAACCACGCTGGGGTTTTGATTTAGCAGTTCGCTAAGCCGTTTGGGATTATTTTCTGCCCAGTTTTTAATGCCTTGCATGGAGGCTTGATCAATAGAAATCTCACCTTGATCTATCAACCAGCGGCCAATGGATCGGTAAGGATGACCATTTTGATCCGCATAACCCACCCGCATACGGCTGCCATCGGGCAGGGCAATCTGGCCTGAACCCTGAATCTGCATGAAAAACAACTCAACTGCATCCGACACCCAGGCAATCGCCTCATGTGAGCGCTTGCTTCCCTGCTGATCCCATTCAGCTCTGTCGTAGTAAGGAATCAGCCTTTTTCCCTCGAGACGACCGCGCAGACGCAGATGCTTTAATTCTGGATAAATTTTGGATAAATCGACCGTGATCAAATCGTCTGGCGCCGCATGCACGGGATAAGGATTTTGCCGCGATGGCTTGCGGCTGCCTTGCAACACCGGCTCGTAGTAACCCGTAATCATGCCCGTGCGCGATCCATCTGCATTGACCATAGCCCAGGGCTGAAACTGGCTTTTAAACCAGCCACGCACCAATTGCGGGCTGCTGACGTCGGCCGTCTGCGCAGCCAGACAAACCGGCCGCCAAAGCGATTTTTTGCGGAGCGTGCGGCAGCTGTCCAAAAACGCGATGAAGGCGGGCGTCGGGTCATCTTCCTCCCAACCTGGCAAATCCTCCCAACGTGCCGTTTGCATCGGCGGGGCAGCAGGCAGCTCGGCTGGTTGGGCAGGCGCACATTTGGGCACGGGTGGACATTGCGTTAGCGATGCAACCTGCCCATCAGGTTGCGTGGCAGACCTTGATGCTTGCGAAGCGGGAGAGACCGTCGTGCAGCTAGACAACAAAAGTGCCGAACAGGCAACAAGGATGAAGCTAGAGGAAATTTTCATGAATCTGCTAAAGTTCGCCGCGTTAAAAACCAAGAGTTTACCGATGACTGACTTTTCTCGCTTTCTGCTTCGCGCCGAAGCGCTTATGGATCGTATTGAGGCAATTTTGCCGCCGGCCTTGCCGAAAACCGATTGGTCAGCCTGCGCTTATCGCTGGCGTAGTCGCAACGGACGTGGCTGGCTGGAAAGCGTGCGCCATCCTCACGCCATAGGGCTGGATAATTTGCAGGGCGTGGATGCGCAAAAAGAGAGCGTCACGCAAAACACATTGCAATTTATCCAGGGAAAACCAGCCAACAATGTGCTGCTTACCGGCGCGCGCGGCACGGGCAAAAGCTCACTGGTCAAAGCAGTGTTCAACCGGTTTTCTCATCGCAGTTTGCGTTTGATCGAAGTGGATAAGGATGATCTAGCGTATTTGCCGGATATTGTTGACCTTGTTTACGGACGGCGCGAAAAATTCATTCTTTTTTGCGATGATTTATCGTTCGAGACTAACGAGCCGGGCTACAAAGCCCTAAAAAGTCTGCTCGATGGCTCGATCACCGGCATGCCGGAAAACTTGCTGGTGTATGCCACCTCCAACCGCCGCCATCTGATGCCGGAAAAAATGTCAGAAAATCTGGAAGCCACGCACACAGAAGACGGCGACGTGCATCCCGGCGAGACCACGGAAGAGAAAGTCTCGCTCTCCGAACGTTTTGGCTTGTGGTTGTCGTTTTACGCTTTCAGCCAGGATGAATACCTCGACATTTGCGCGCACTGGCTAACTGCGTTTGGTCACCCGACAACATCACTCGAGCCTGACAATCCCATTCGCCGCGAAGCCTTGCAATGGACGCAAATGCGCGGTGCAAGGAGCGGCCGAGTGGCTTGGCAATTTGCGCGCGATTACGCCGGACGGCACAGTGCAGCAAAAAAACAAGCCCACCCAAGACTTCGCTCACAAAGGCCGTAGGATCTACCTTGCATGAAAATTACTCGTGTCGCTGCTGCTGTGATCGAACGGCCTGACGGCCAATTTTTGCTCGGTCAGCGAGCGGCTGATACCGTTTATGCCGGTTACTGGGAGTTCCCAGGTGGGAAAATCGAGGCTGGCGAAACGCCAAAAGGCGCCTTGATGCGCGAGTTGCATGAAGAACTTGGCATCACGGTTGTACGTGCCGACCCATGGTTGCGCCGCGAACATGTGTATGAACACGCCCATGTGCAGTTGTATTTTTTTCGCGTGCGCGCCTGGCAAGGTGACATCACGCCACACGTGCACAGTGCATTGCGTTGGCAAATGCCTGCTGCAACTAGCGTACAACCCATGTTGCCAGCCAATGCGCCTATTCTGGCCGCCCTTAACCTGCCTGCGTTTTACGCCATTACTCATGCGGCAACGATAGGTGTTGATGCACAGCTCGCCGCGTTGGATAGCGCACTCGCACGCGGCCTGAAACTGGTTCAGCTCCGCGAACCTCAGCTTGATGCCAACGTCCGCCGGGACTTTGTTCATGCCGCAGTCAAACGCTGCCACGCGGCTGGTGCTCGCGTGCTGATACATAGCGACATTCATTTGGCGCGCGAAGCGGGGGCAGACGGGGTGCACCTTACCGCCAGGCAACTCATGGCAACCACCACCCGCCCTGGCTTTCCGCTCGTAGCCGCCTCATGCCACAGCACCGCAGAAATGCATCACGCCGCGCAATTAGGCTGCGATTTTGTGGTTTATGGCCCTGTACTTGAAACCGCCACCCACCCCGGCCGCAAAGGTTTAGGCTGGGAGCGATTTGCAGCGGTGGTGAGCGGTCAAATGAAGGTAACTGAAACAAATGAGACTGACCTGTCGACATTAGGCGCCGTATCACCAGCGCCGACTTTTCCACCGATTTACGCTTTGGGCGGGCTCAGCCCGGAAGACATCGACACCGCATGGGTTCATGGCGCTCATGGTGTCGCGGCAATTCGTTCGGCCTGGCAGGCGGATCAAAAAACTGGCTTGCCGAATACTCAAGCGCACTGAACTCCACATCTTTTAATTGTTCAGCTGTAGGTAGACATTTCCTGTAAACCGTTTCCATGCAGCGCTTTGACTTACCCGACTACGATTCAGAGTCGGCTTCATCGCTCAACGGTTCTTCTTCTTTTGCCGCAATACGATATTGATCGTTTGCCCACGCGCCTAAATCATCCCGCTTGCAGTATGCAGAGCAAAAAGGGCGAAAGCTGCTTTCTTCGACCCAAGGCACAGCGGCGCCACAGCGCGGACACGAGACAATGCGTGGAGATTTTTTGGCTACACTCACTGAAGCTCCCGTCGATCGAGAAGAAGAATCGCGTGCAGTTGCCATGCTCAAAGATTACATAACGTCATATCAAACTCAATATCCGCTTCCACCTGACGAGGCCTTTGTACCATGTCAGGACGCAAGAAACGAATGTTGATCGCCAGCTTGCCGGCGGATATTTCAGGAATCACAGGATTGTTTTTCATCACTTGCAGACGAATCAACTGATAGCTGCGGCCACCAAGCATGACTTGATATGTGCCATTTTTAGCGAGCAGTTGATCCGACCGTCCTGAAGCACGCAACAAGCGCAAAACGATAGTGAGCGCTTGGCGGATAGGCAGCATGGGAGACAACCAGGTTTCAATATTTTTTTGGCGTTCTGACACATCACGGTTTAACCAATAGTGGTAACCCGGCAAATCAAACTCACACACCCCGCCGGGAATACCCACGCGGTTTTTAATACTCATCAACCACTCGTTTTCACGCAAGTAATGGCCAATTTTTCCTTGTACCGCCAACAGTTGCGTACTGGCCTGTTCAATTTCATACAACGCGCCCGAGAGCGCATCTTCGGAAATATCGGGGTTATTGCGAAAGGAGAGCAATATTTGCCGTTGCCGCTCAAGTTCTTGCACCAGATCAAACTTTAAATCGGCACGACCTGCCACTTCCAGTAGCTCAAACAACAAAACCAAAGCGACATGATGTTCAGCCCCCCCTGGAGCAGAGGTGAAATAAACGAGTTTTTCAAACAAATCTTCAAGGCGCAACAAAGTACGCACGCGTTCACTGAGAGGATATTCGTATGTAATCACTCGCCAACCGGAGATAGGTAAATAGGCAGGATTGTCACCGAATTCAGATTAAATCTCAACCTACTTTTTGCGCTAACTTGCAATATTTTTGATGTAAAAGTGCTACTTGTGGCGCTAAAGCAGAGATTTCTCCATCATTTTGAATGAGATCATCCGCTGCCGCCAGGCGTTGTTCGCGCTTGGCCTGTGCATGCAATATGTCCTCAACCTCGCTGCGCGACAAGCCATTGCGCTGCATAACCCGTTGAATTTGAGTCGATTCCGGACAATCTACAACAGCTATTCGGTGCACCCGCTCACGATAACTGTCCGATTCAATCAACAAAGGAACTACCAGAACAAGATACAGTGGGTTCTGCAAAGCAGCTGCCTGAACTTTCTTGTCTACTGCCTCACGAATCAATGGATGAATAATCGCTTCGAGCCGTTTGCGTTCTTCGGGGTGGGCAAACACGTGTGTTCGCATCGCTGCACGATCCAATGCACCATCTTTAGTCAGCATCTTGTCACCAAACGCCGCCAATATATCGGGCATAGCCGCGCCGCCAGCTACCGTGAGCGAATGTGCGACAACATCCGTATCAATCACTGGCACGCCATGGGATGAAAAACAATCCGCCACGGCGCTTTTGCCACTACCAATACCGCCAGTTAAACCGATGATATAAACCATTGAGCTAATAAAAAGTCAGGTTTTCCAAAGCTGAGTTGCTGTGTGGTTTTTCCGTTCCAGCATCAGGGGTTATTGAACATACTAAAACCATTTATGGTGCCGCATCAAGGCGTGCAATCCATTACCCATGTATCAGTTAGCGCCAATCTTATCGATTTTATTTGGCTATTCACCACGCTCACCTTGGCCTTTATCTGCACTACTTGATCAAGCTGCGCAGCTACGTTGGGCTTTTCCAGTACCGCCGCGTCTTCACCATTTTGCTTGAGTAAAGCGATACGCGCTTGTGCCGCCTCAACATCCCCAAACAAACCAACCAAAAGGCGATAGTCTCCACGTTTTGTTGCCTGAACTTGCATCTCGCTCAAAGGCTTGATGGGCTCAAGCTTCTTCGCTAACAAGGCGGTTTTTTTCGATTCAGCAAGTGCCTGAGTCGCCAAACCAGATATAAACACTCGATAGTAGCTTTGCTTTGGCATGCGTTGAGCAATTCCACCCAGGCTCGCCACATCACGCAATACCTGGTCCGCCGTGATTTGGCTTAAGCCACCGATCGCCTGACAGACGGTTGCTAGACTTTCAGGCGCTACAGCCGGTGGCGTGTTGCTGACAAGCCGCATGCTGTCTGCGTTGATTTGTTGCGTTAAACGCTGCGGCTCATGAATTTCGCTGTGCGCTGTAAACAGTCCTTGCGCCCAGGCAAAGAAAGCAAGATTAAGAAAAACCAATGCATAAAAAAAGATTCGCAACTTATTCACGTCTAAATACCCTATCACTATGATTTGGCAATCATCAATCAATGCCGGTAGATTCTGCCACCGCCCGCAACCCTTCCAGTACTAAATAGTCCACGACTAGCGTAGGTGTTGAAAGATGTGGCGCCAAATACCCCGCTGCACCACCTGACAAAACGCATTGCGTGGCGCAATGAATCCTGCGCATTCGTTCAATTGCACCTAGCGTCGCATATAACGCACCGCTCGCCATGGCATCCTGCGTATTTTTAGCCGGCCTGCTTAAATCCAACCCGTCCAGCGCGCCAGCAATGTCACGCAAACCCGCTGCATGGTGGGTGAGAGACTGGTGCATCAATTGCAATCCCGGCAAAATCAAGCCACCCTGAAAAACACCTGCGGCATCAAGAAAATCAACTGTAGTTGCCGTACCGGATTGCACCACGATTGCAGCCTCGGGTTCTGATGATATGAGCAATGCCCGCGCCGCAATTAACCCAGCCCAGCGATCTGCGCCTAATTGCGTTGGCTGGCTGTAATTGTTTTTCACCCCACAGCATGCGACTGTGCTCTGAAAAAAATTCAGCGGGACAGCTAACTGTTGTGCGATGCGTTCAATACGCTGCTGTACTGCCATTCCGGCAACATTGCACGCCAAGAAATGCTGTACTTGATAAGGCAGAACAGCACTCAAAGAAGCCAAATCGGTGTAATCGGTAATTTGCTGGTGCAGCCAGACGTTACCATCATGCACACCCCATTTAACACGTGTATTTCCCGCATCCAGACACAGGATCATAAGGCTAGGAATACAAAAATTTCTTGTAAAAAGAATACAACGCCATGGTGAGCTTCCATCAGTCAAATGGTAGTGCCAAACTGCGATTATTACAGGCAACGTGGCCTGATTTAGAACTTGATTAGATCGCTTTTAGAACATATCTGGCGCGCCCGAGACGATTCGAACGTCCGACCCCTGCCTTCGGAGGGCAGTACTCTATCCAGCTGAGCTACGGGCGCAGGGTGCGAAGGATAACGCTTTCAACTCCTAACGTCTATCTCTGGGTGCAGTATCTACTATAATTCAGCGCTTGCATTGACCACTTTTGAAAGCTCATTCATGGAAAAAGAGACAATTCGCGGTTTTATTTACCTTCTGGTTGCAACACTGGCTACTGTCGTTATCGCGTTGGTAACAGCCAATGCCCTTATGCACCGGCCTGAAGTGATTGATGAAGAAGCGATCAGCAAACGCATTGCACCTGTCGCGCAACTGACCATTGCCGCCGCTGGCGCGGTAGGTGCTGAGCGTTCGGGGGAACAACTGTATCAAGCCGCTTGTGTTGCCTGCCATGCCACAGGTGCTGCAGGCGCGCCCAAGTTGGAGGATAACGCTGCGTGGGCACCGCGCTTGAAGCAAGGGCTAGAAGGCTTGCTCAAGTCTGTAATCAACGGCAAAAATGCCATGCCACCCCGCGCAGGGTCAGATGCAACGGATGCCGAGTTAGCCAAAGCGATTGTCTATATGGCGAACAAGTCAGGCGGTAGCTTAAAAGAACCGGCGGCAAAATAATTCAAAGCAGCATTGAGTAAAAATAAAGGCCACGCGAAGTGGCCTTTATTTTTTCTGGCTTTCTCAAGAAGGCTTTTTTGTCAGCATGGCCCGCAAGCCGGCAGCGCGTGCCATGGCGGTGTTGGTATCTGGCACTTTGCTCGCTTGTTGCGCATTAGTGAGTGCCACCAAGCCCATTTCCTCAATAAAGCGCGACGGTTCGCGTGCCAACCAGTTGTTACCCTGTTTGCGGCGTTCGCACCAGCTTATCGTCAAACTCGCTTGCGCGCGCGTGATGCCCACGTACATGAGGCGCCGCTCTTCTTCCAGCCGCGCAGGCTCCGTCGAGTCACGGTGCGGCAACAAGCCTTCCTCAACGCCGGTTAAAAACACATGACGGAACTCCAGTCCTTTGACGGCATGCAGCGTGGCGAGTTGCACGGCATTGCGGTCGTCATCGCCCGTATCCAGCATGGAGAGCAAAGCCACAGTCTGCGCAAGTTCTAGCAGGGTTTTATTTTCTTCTTCGCCCTTACGGCCTATCCATTGCACAAAGTCATTCACGTTACCCCAGCGCGTTTCCGCTTCGCGCGTATCCAGCGCGGTAAATAACCAGGCTTCGTAGCCAATCGCTTCGATAATCGTGGTCAGCAGCGCCCCGGCCGGTTCGGTTTGGGCGCGCTGGGTCATGCGCTGGATAAACCCGGCAAATTCGCGCAACGCCGTGTGCTGGCGTATGGGCAGCTCGTCGCTCAAGGCAGGGGAGAGCAGGGTGGCAAACAGGCTTTGCTTTCTGTGCCCGGCGGCGGTTCCCAGTGCCTCCAGCGTCGTGCCGCCGATACCGCGCTTGGGCGTGGTCACGGCGCGAATAAAGGCAGGATCATCTTCCTGATTGGTCAGCAGACGCAAATAGGCGATGATGTCTTTGATCTCGGCACGCTCGAAAAACGACTGCCCGCCGGAAATGACATAGGGGATGCGCTGCGCGCGCAGCTGTTGCTCCAGCGCGCGCGCCTGGTAATTGCTGCGATACAAAATGGCGTAGTCGGAAAATTCTGTGCGCCGCTCAAAGCGATGCGCGG
>DIUK01000028.1:39325-45871 GCA_002422995.1 Rhodocyclaceae bacterium UBA6160 | reverse complement strand
TGTTTGGCACTTCGGCAACGTGACCAACAGCATGCCAGCAATCGCCGTAAAAAATATTTTTGAGTTCATCTTCAAATATCGTCGGATCTCCAAAAATCTCCTTGGGTATCTGGTTGATCTTTGCAGGCCAAACCGCGGGCGCAGCCCCTGTGTAATTTCCAGACGACTGACTACCCGTCGGATCACCTATGAATTGTGAAGTCATGAAATTTCTCCTCTTAAAATAAAGTATTCATGTTGCTATCTAACACGACAGCCGTATCAAGCAACATCTCACGAACGCTTAAACGCCAGCCCTGATCTGTTTCGCGCCAGATATCGCGGCGCCCTGCCACAAACTGTTTTTCCTCGCCGTCAATGCGGCTGCGATGTATGGTGACAACCGAATAGACCTCGGCTTCATTCGCTTCTGCACCTTGCCAAATCTCGATATTGTTAATCATGCGACGTACCATGTTGCGCGGGTCTTCTGCCCACACCAAACCGGATTGCAAACGACCAATGCGCATGCCTAAACGCACTTTGTTTTCGTCAAAAATATAACCACCGCCAAAAGCCAACGGCGCACTGCGGTCTTTACGAAACCGGCGCTCGGTGACCGGCATGCGATAGCGAATATCGTCAGTTAACAAACTCAGCCATTCATCAAACCGTTCTTCATCCAGAATCCGGGCTTCATAAAACAACTGCTGCTGAACAGCCAAATGCTTTTCAACGGCCAGCATAACTCTCGCCTCAAGCGGTTTGGACAGTGCGCTGTTCATCTTTTGTCTCCAGTGAATTCAAATTGTATTGAGGTACTTCTGACCAGGTTTTAGCTTCCATATGTTCCTGCCAGCGACGATAAAAATAACGCTGATTGTGTTCACTCACAATGCCAGAGGCGATATCACCGGGCAAACCAACACGCTTGCCTGAACGGCCAATCGCCATGTTGGTGTACACCGGCATCTGGCCTGTGCGCCAGCCACGCGATTGTGACGTGCATGAGGCCAGATTGTCGCCATCGTCGTTATCAAACAGACCGGCAGGGCCAAAGGTGAGCAACACGTTATCCAGAATCTGCTGCTTTAATTCATCAGGCATGTTTTTCTCGACAATTGCCCATGTCCACATTTCAATTTTGCCCGGGCCCTTGGGGTGATACACGCGGAACCAATTAAGGCCAGGCAAGAATTGCAGACTAGGGAATACAGTCATATTCAGTTGCGAACCCCAAATCTGCTCACCACGGAACTTGCCCAACCGAGCAACCACTTTGGTGCGGTTTTCATTCAGATATTTCAAGGCCAAGGCGGGATCTGGATAAAACGCATAACCCGAGACACCATCGAGCGAAGCCAGCACAGAATTACCATTCAAGCCTGCAACTGACATGCCGCCTTCAAGATCAACGCCCGTATTGCCAACAGTAAAGCCGGACAAATCACCACTTTGCGTAGCTTTCATGGCACCTGCATGTGACCAACCCAAGTGATAACCATCACCACAGACGTTCTCAACGGGAAGTTTCCAGTTGGTGTGCAAAATCACTTTTTGCGTTGCGCCAATCAGCTCTGTTCCATCAGGGAAGGCATCCAGCGCTGCATCCAGATACCAGCGCATATCACCCAGATATTCTTCCAGTGATGGTGCATCCTTATCAAAACAGCCAAAGATCAGGCCCTTGTAAGACGAGAGGCGATCAACCGGCACCAAGCGAAACTGATTCTTGTCGATCTCATTAAAATAGACCTCCCGCTCAAGCGGAACGTTGGCCAGGCTGCCGTCAAGACCAAAAGCCCAACCGTGATAGTTGCACGCAAAAGCCCGTGCATTGCCACGATCTGCGCGCACCAGACGATTCCCCCGGTGCGTACAACTATTGATAAATGCCTTGATGCTCATGTCATCCTGACGAATCACCAGGACATCATCTTCGCCCATATAAGTACGAAAAAAGTCGCCCGGCTTCGGAATCTGCGACTCATGCGCTAAAAACAACCAACAACGACCAAATATGCGTTCTAGCTCCTGCTCATAAATCCCTTGGTCGGAATAAATCTTCCGGCGCTGCGCACCTGTCGATTGATCAATCAACTCGCTTGGCTTCATCATAAGAACGGCTCCCGTTTATTAAATTCATTGACATCCAAATTACTCATCGTCGCTAATAGCGCACGGGCATTAAGTTTTTAGGGCACAAAGCCCAACTTATCAAAAATCCGTTTACCACGACGGCCGGTATGTACAATTTCACCCGTAATATGTGCGGCATCCTCAGAGGCTAAAAAGCAAATTACACCCGCTTGCTGCTCTGCAGTGGACCAAGGCGCAAGCAGCTCTTCATCTTTTAAGAGCATCATGAACTGAGTTTGCCATTCTTTATCCTGATCTGAAATTGGCTGCACGTTGCGCTGCGTTTTGCGTTCTGGCGCGGAAGTGCCACCTGGCGCAATGCAATTCACGCGAATACCAAAACCTGCCACTTCAATCGCTAGCGCTGTAGTCAACGCCTCAACAGCGCCTTTGGCAGCAGAGTAAGGGATACGATACTCGCCTTCCACTGCGTTCGAACTCACATTGACAATCGCACCGCCCGTCTCACGCATGATCGGCAAAACAGCTCGCGCACACCACATCGTAGGCCAGAAAGAACGATTAACTTCCGTGCGAATTTCTTCTTCTGTGTAATGCCAATAAGGCTTCATCCAGATCGTGCCACCCACGTTATTGACCAGAATATGAATCGCCCCAAATGCAGCCTTAGCCTTTTGCATCGTAGCTTCCGCTTCTGCATACACACTCAGATCACCAATAGCCGCAACTGCTTCTATTCCCTCGGCCTTGAGTATCTCTACCGCTTCAGCGGCAGGGCCTGCAGAAAAGTCGGCGATGACGATACGGCAACCCTCTCGCCCCATACGTTGTGCAGTGGCAAAACCAATGCCCTGCGCTGCGCCAGTAACAACAGCCACCTTGCCGGTAAAACGACCTGTATAAACTGAATTAGTCACTTACACTTCCTCGTATGTTATAAATTTTGATCATCTGTGCCAAAGTTAATTGACTCAATTATTGAGTCACTTAACTAGTTGACAACCGCTCATAGACTGAAAAAATAAACCAATCCAAGCGCGATGAAGTTTTATGTACTTTATTCCCTTATATCCTGATGGTCAATAACGATCGTGTCGTACAGCACAAGTACGGCAATTCGACTAATTTTCGCCCCATAATGAATCGAACAATAATCAAAAAATAATCAAACATCGCCATGCCAACTATCGAGCCCTCGTATGTCATTTTGCAAGCATTCGCCACCAGTCTTGGCATCGGCCTGCTGATAGGCCTGGAGCGCGAGCGTCAGCCGGATGTTAAAGCCGGACTGCGCACTTTCGCGCTAGTCAGCCTGTTAGGCTGCCTGACTGCACTGCTCGCACAAACCACAGCAAATCCCTGGCTGCTGGCTGCCGGACTGCTGAGCATCGCCATCATGATGATTACCTCATTTGCCACCGATCCGCTGGACAATGGTGACCCTGGCACCACCTCCGTTGTCGCTCTCATGGTCTGCTATACCCTGGGTGCGCTGGTCTGGTATGGTCATGCCTCACTCGCTGTCATGCTAGGCATTGCCACCACCGCCTTGCTCTACTTCAAGCATCAACTGCATGACATCACCCACCGGCTTACGCACACCGACATTTTGTCCGTCTTGCAGTTTGGCGTCTTATCCCTCGTCATTCTGCCCATCCTGCCCAATCACTCTTTTGGCCCTTATCTCGCCCTTAACCCACAGCACATCTGGTGGATAGTGGTACTGATTTCAGGCGTCTCACTTGCTGGCTACATAGCCTTGCGATTTGTTGGCACGCGCCATGGTGCAACCCTGCTAGGTCTTTTTGGCGGCCTGGTTTCATCTACGGCAACCACCGTCATTTTCTCTCGCCATGCCAGACAAAATGCTGCCCTGGTACCTGTCGCCAGCGTGATCGTACTGCTCGCCTCCATGGTCGTGATCGTACGCATTAACTTTGTCGCCGCTTTGATTTCTCCATCTCTCTGGTTGCCACTGGCCAAAGTGTTGGGCTGCGGCTTACTGGTCGGCATCGTCATAGCTGGCTGGTCGTGGCACAAACAACGCCAAACGGAGCGTCAAACCAATGGCAAAATCTTACCCATGCCTGACATTAACAACCCAACAGAGCTGAAAACCGCTATCACATTTGGCGCCATGTATGCCCTGATTCTGATACTTTCCGCATGGCTCAAAGACATTGCCGGTAGCCAAGGCTTATATTTTCTCGCACTCGCCTCAGGGCTCACCGACGTCGATGCCATTACCCTTTCCGCATTGCGCATGACCAACGCCAACAGCCTTACCCAGACGCAGGCAGTAATGACCATCACACTGGCCTTGCTTGCCAACATGGCCTTCAAGTGCGGTCTCATCATCGTCATAGGTGGTCGCGAGCTCGCCCGCCGCACCTTGCCTGGCATGCTGGCCATCGCAGCAGGGATTGGTGGTGGATTGATGTTCAGTTTTTAGGGCAAAAAATCTGCAAAAAAACAACTGTGCACAATAAATTACGCTTACGCGACCAAGACCACTGCCCTGGCACGCTTGGCTTGATGACGCACTTATTGACCCCTTATCCGGGCACTTATCTCCGCTGCGTATAATCTCACCTTGCGCTGAATTTCTCTATCCTGCTGCTTTTTTTGCAGCTTGCCTTACGCCCGATGGTCTTTGCCGTGAATTCTTTACTGTCTGTCCCTACCCAGCCCAAACCGGGGCAAAGGCTTGACCTGCCTCCGCTGTCTGCCTCCATTGATAGCCTTGCCATCACCCAACTGGCCAAGGCCGGTCAGCTGCTCGCCGTGATTGCCGCAAGCCCGCTAGAAGCACAGCGCCTGACAGAAGAAATTGCCTGGTTCAATCCACAGCTGCACACCCATTTATTGCCCGACTGGGAAACATTGCCTTACGACCATTTTTCGCCACATCAGGATTTGGTCTCCGAACGTTTGGCCACCTTGCATGCGGTGGTGCGAAACGAATGCGATGTGCTCATTACCGCCGCCTCCACAGCCATCACACGCCTATCCCCGCCGTCGTTTTTGGCCGGACATACCTTTTTCATGAAAAAAGGCGACCGACTGGACATTGAGAAACTGCGCGGCCAGCTCACCCTGGCCGGTTATGCACATGTCACGCAAGTCGTCACGGCCGGCGAATACAGCGTGCGCGGCGGACTGATTGATCTTTTCCCGATGGGCACACCTTTGCCCTATCGCATCGAATTGTTCGACGATGAGATTGAAACTCTGCGCAGCTTTGACGTAGACACCCAACGCACGCTCTATCCTGTGCCAGAAATTCGCCTGCTGCCCGCCCGCGAATTTCCCTCTGGAGACGCTGGCCGTGTAACTTTCCGGCAGCGTTTTCGCGAAAGCTTTGAAGGCGACGCCTCACGCATCAGTCTGTACAAGGATGTCTCCAACGGCATCTTGCCCGCCGGCATTGAATACTATCTCCCACTGTTTTTCACCGATACGGCAACGCTGTTTGACTACCTGCCCACTGATGCCACGCTGCTGCTGCATGGCGATGTCGCAAGCGCAATTCATGAGTTCTGGGACGACACAACTGGCCGCTACAAAATGCTGGGCGGTGACCGCAGCCGTCCCGTGTTGCCGCCGCAAGCCTTGTTTTTACGCGATGAGGAGTTTTTCACCGCCGCCAACCGCTGGCCACAATGGACACTCAAGGCCAAAAAAACTACGGGTGAAAGAAGTCCTGGCGAAAAAACTGATGTAGAGAAATCTCTCGAAGAGACGCACCACGCAGGCGCTGGCAAAACAGCGGCAAACACTTCATTGCCTGACGCCACAGCCAATTTATCCGCTATCAGCCACCACGCCCTGCCGCCTTTAGCGGTTGAGCGCAAAGCCGACGACCCGATTGCCAACCTGCGCCATTTCCTCGCCAGCGAGCCACGCCGCGTGCTGTTGCTGGCTGAGTCCCCAGGCCGCCGCGAAACCCTGCACGATTACCTTGTCACCCATCAGCTGAGTTCTAGCACCTGCGCTGACTTTGCCGAATTCCTGTTAAGTCATCAGCCGCTCATGCTGTGTGTAGGGCCGCTCTCGGGCGGCTTTTTGCTCAATGACATCGCGATCATCACCGAGAACGAGTTGTATGCCGCCACCGCCCGGCCGCGCACGCGTCGGAGTGACACCCGGCGGGCGAATCTGGAAGGCTGGCTGCGCGATTTGTCCGAACTCAGCATTGGCGACCCGGTAGTGCATGAGCAGCATGGTATCGGCCGCTACCTGGGTCTTGTGCACATGGATTTAGGCGAAGGCAATACTGAGTTTTTGCATCTGGAATACGCAGGCGACGCCAAGCTCTACGTGCCCGTTGCGCNNCGCAACTGCATGTGCTTACCCGCTATAGCGGCGCCGATCCGGAAACGGTTCATCTGCACACGCTAGGCTCTGGCCAATGGGAAAAAGCCAAGAAAAAAGCCGCCGAGCAAGTGCATGACACCGCCGTTGAAC
>DIUK01000028.1:0-39133 GCA_002422995.1 Rhodocyclaceae bacterium UBA6160 | reverse complement strand
ACTTTGCCGACCGCTTTGCCAATTTACCGGTGAAAGTAGCGGAAATTTCCCGCTTCAAAAATGCCAAGGAGCAAGCCGAAGCGATTGAACTCCTCGGCCAGGGCAAAGTGGATATTTTGATTGGCACGCACCGTTTGCTGCAAAAAGACGTGAATTTCGCGCGGCTNNCCACGCCGATTCCGCGCACGCTGGGTTTATCGCTTGATGGCCTGCGGGATTTTTCGGTCATTGCCACCCCGCCGCAAAAACGGTTGGCGATCAAAACCTTTGTCAGCAAGTGGTCGACCGGACAGATTCGCGAGGCCTGCTTGCGCGAATTCAAGCGCGGCGGCCAGGTGTATTTTCTGCATAACGAAGTCGATACCATCGAGAACATGAAAGAGCGCCTGCAAACGCTGGTGCCCGAAGCGCGTATTGTGATCGGCCATGGCCAGTTGCCAGAGCGCGAACTGGAACGCGTGATGCGTGAATTCACTCAGCAAAAACACAACATCCTGTTGTGCTCGACGATTATCGAAACCGGCATTGACAACCCGCATGCCAACACCATCATCATCAATCGTGCGGACAAATTTGGCCTCGCGCAGTTGCACCAATTACGCGGCCGCGTCGGCCGCTCGCACCACCAGGCTTACGCTTACCTGCTCACGCATGAAGACGCCAAACCCAGCAAGCAAGCGCAACGGCGGCTGGATGCGATTTGCGCGATGGAAGAACTCGGCTCGGGCTTTTTCCTTGCCATGCACGATCTGGAAATCCGCGGCGCGGGTGAAGTGCTGGGCGAGAACCAAAGCGGCGAGATCCATGAAATCGGCTTTGCCATGTACACCAGCATGCTCAATACCGCTGTGGCTGCGTTAAAAGCGGGCAAGGACATCCCCGATTTAACGATGCCTTTGCAACTCACGGCCGAGATCAATTTGCACACGCCCGCCCTGTTGACGCAAGACTACTGCCCGGATGTGCATGAGCGGCTGATGCTCTACAAGCGTCTGGCCAACTGCGAACATGAGGACGAACTGCGCCTGCTGCAAGAAGAACTCATCGACCGCTATGGCGCACTACCGAACCAGACGCTCGCGCTTATCGAGACGCATCGCATCCGCTTGATTGCCCGCGCCTTGGGCATTATCAAGGTGGATGCCGGACGCGCCGCGATACAATTGCAATTCATGCCTAACCCGCCGATTGATCAAATCAAAATTATCCAGCTCATCCAGAAAGAGCGCACCATCAAGCTCGCAGGCCCCGATAAATTATTATGGCAAAAAAGCACGGCCACCTTGCAAGAACGCCTTGCTGCCCTGCGGGATTTATTCTCTCGACTGAATTAACCCATGCCAAACCGCTAAATACTTTAGTCACAATCTCATTGAATCGCTAAATTCATCCCATGACTCAGCCTGCCAATCCCCCTGACTTATCCCCCACCGCTACCTTGATTGCCCCCTTTTGCGGCCTGCGCCCGGCGCCAGGACGTGCAGCGGAGGTTGCTGCGCCACCTTACGATGTGTTGTCCAGCGCTGAAGCGCGTGAGCGTGCTTCAGGCAGGCCGTGGTCTTTTTTGCATATTTCCAAACCCGAGATTGACCTGCCACCCGAGACTGATCCCTATACCCCTGCCGTATATGCCATGGCAGCGAGCAACTTATCCAAAATGCTCACGGCAGGCGTGCTCATTCAAGATGATGCGCCCAGCTATTACATCTATCGTTTGACCATGGGTGCGCATCGCCAAACGGGCCTCGTGGCAACGGCCAGTGTGGCGGATTACGACAGCAATCGGATCCGCAAGCATGAACTCACCCGCCCGGAAAAAGAAGACGATCGCGTGCGCCAGATTGAAGCCCTGAATGCGCAAACCGGCCCTGTACTGCTGGCTTACCCGGCATCCAGCACAGTAGATGAACTTATCGCCCACGCCGCTCAAGGCGACCCTGTAGCGGATGTTACGGCCGAAGACGGTATCCGCCATGAAATCTGGATAGTGCGTGATGCGGTAACTATCACCGCCATTACGCGGGCTTTTGAAGCCATGGCAGCCTTGTATATCGCCGATGGCCACCATCGCTCCGCCGCCGCGTCACGCGTAGCCGCAGCACGGCGGCAATTTGGATTTACAAAGCCATCCGATTATTTTCTGACGGTAATTTTTCCGCATCATGAAATGAAAATTCTGGATTACAACCGCGTCGTCACCGATTTGAATGGTCTGGAAAAGTCGGCGCTGATGATACGGCTCGATGAGGCCTTCACCGTCGAGCCCAGCGCCAGTCGCGTGCAACCGGGGCGCGCTGGTGAGTTCGGCATGTATGTGGCAGCGCAATGGTATCGGCTCACCATCAAGCCTGAACTCATCCCCGCAGACCCGGTGGCACAACTGGATGTCTCGCTGTTATCCGACCATCTGCTCGGTCCCATTTTGAACATTACCGACCTGCGTCGCGATAAGCGCATTGACTTTGTCGGCGGCATTCGGGGCTTGGCCGAGCTCGAAAAACGCGTCGATTCTGGCGAAATGGCCGCCGCTTTTGCGCTCTACCCCACCAGCATGACGCAGCTCATGGCGGTGGCTGACAACAACCAGATCATGCCACCCAAATCTACCTGGTTTGAACCCAAGCTCGCCGATGGCTTGGTGTCTCATGTATTAAATAGCGCTGCGACTGGATTTTGAGATATAAAGCCAACTCAGTTAAAAATTACTGAAAATTAAAACAAAACAAGGGAGAAAATAATGAAATACACACGCAACTGGTTCATTGTTCTTGGGCTTTGGTATGTCTTTAATGCGGTGCTGACCTGGCCTTCGGTGTTTGGCTCCACACTACCCAAGATGTATCCTGGCGTTGCACTTTATGAGGCTGAGCCAGTGTTTCGCTTGCTTACCGAGGCTTGGGTTATCGTCGGCATACAACTCGCCGCGATCGGCCTGGTTGCCCTTTGGGGTGCCCGCGACCCGATGAAATACATTGCCATCATTCCAGTCACTATCATGACTGAAATTGTCGATAGCATTTGGGATATTTACAGCATGATGTATAGCCATGAGGCTATGTGGATAGGTGTAACCACCCTGGTGATTCACATCATTATTATTCTCACTGGCTGGGTGGCATGGAATAAAGCTCACGCCGGCCCGAGATAAGCCTTTAACAAAAAACCATCAAGCATCTTTGACTGCGTACACGGCAGGCAAGTTACGCCAGGCGCCCTGGATATCCATGCCATAGCCGAATACATAACGATCAGGTAATTCGATGCCGACAAAATCGGCCGTGACAGGTTTGTCACGGCCGATTTTTTTATCTGCAAAAACAGCCGTAAGCACTTCAGCTGCGCCTTGCTCCAGCAAGCGTTGCTTAATGTCTGCCAAGGTTAGACCTTCGTCGAGAATATCGTCCAATACCAGTACGGTGCGACCCGCCACCCCGCTGCGCGGTGTCACCACCCAGACCAAACTACCGCCTTGGGTCGCATCGCCGTAACGCGACACATGCAGATAATCAAACGCCAGAGGAAACACAAGCTGCGGCAAAATCTGACCGACAAACACCACAGCGCCACCCATAACGGCTAACACCAAGGGATTGCGATCAGCCAAACGCGAGGTGATTTCCGCCGCAAGACGCCGTACTGCCAGCGCCGACTTTTCTGCCGAACAGATTAAATCAGCTTCAGCGAGAACTTTTCGTGCGTCATCCGGCGTCATGGCAATTTCCTGGTGCTTTATTACTTTATTTTTGCGCGTACATTTTTTCCAGCAGCGCAGCAAATTCACTACCCACGTCCGGGTGACGCAAACCAAACTCCACCGTCGCTTCCAGATAACCTAATTTAGAACCACAATCATAGCGCTTGCCCTGATACCGATAAGCCAGCACCTGCTCTTCGGCCAGCAAAGCGGCAATACCATCGGTGAGCTGAATTTCGCCGCCGGAGCCTTTGCCAATGCGCGTGAGATGATGAAAAATTCGCGGCGTGAGCACATAACGGCCGACCACTGCCAGCGTTGATGGCGCTTCTTCTGGCGTGGGCTTTTCAACGATGCGGGTAATTTGTTCAACGGTTTCCGTCAGAGGACGCGCATCCACAATGCCGTAGCTTTTCGTTTCGCTGCGCGGCACGTTTTGCACGCCGATGACGGAGGTTTTGTAATAGTTGAACGATTCCACCATTTGTTGCATCACGGGTGGCGTGCCATCGAGCAGGTCGTCTGCCAGCAGTACCGCAAACGGCTCATCACCCACCACGGGTTGGGCGCACAACACGGCATGCCCCAGCCCCAAGGCTTCTGACTGTCGCAGGTAGATGCAGTTAATGTTTTTCGGCAACAAATTTTGCACAAAGTTGAGCATCTCGGTTTTGCCCTTGCGCTCCAGTTCATTTTCCAGCTCATAGGCTTTATCGAAGTGATCTTCAATCGAACGCTTGGAGCGGCCAGTGACAAAAATCATATCCGTGATGCCCGCAGCCACGGCTTCTTCCACAGCATATTGAATCAGCGGCTTATCGACGATCGGCATCATCTCTTTGGGGCTGGCCTTAGTGGCCGGCAAAAAGCGCGTGCCCAAACCGGCAACGGGGAAAACGGCCTTGGTTACTTTTTTCTGTGGATGCGTCATGAGGCTAAGAGCTCCTTTAATTGATCTTCGTTAAGTATTTGAATGCCGAGTTCCTGCGCCTTTTCCAGCTTTGAACCCGCGTCGCTGCCGGCCACCACATAATCTGTTTTTTTCGACACTGAACCCGCCACTTTGCCGCCCTGCGCCTCAATCAAGTCTTTGGCTTCATCGCGCGAGAGTGTTGGCAAGGTGCCGGTGAGCACAAAGGTTTTACCCGTTTGCGAAGCATTGGCGACCACCATGGCCTTCCCTTCTGGCCAGGTAACGCCCGCGGCGCGCAGTTGCTCAATCACTTCAACATTATGCGGTTCGGCAAAAAAATGCGCGATGGAAGCGGCAACCACAGGACCTACATCGGGCACTTGTTGCAGCTGGGCTTCACTAGCCTGCATCAAGGCATCCAGATTACCAAAGTAACGTGACAGATCCTTTGCAGTCGCTTCACCCACGTTACGAATCCCCAGCGCAAAAATAAACCGCGCCAAGGTGGTGTGCTTGCTTTTTTCTATCGCCGCCAAAATATTGCCAGCGGATTTTTCCGCCATGCGCTGCAGATTAGCCAAGCCCACGAGACCGATTTTGTATAAATCGGCCGGGGTTTTCACGATCGCATTATCCACCAGCTGGTCGACTATTTTGTCGCCCAAACCCTCAATGTCCATCGCCCGTCGGCTGGCAAAATGCAGCAAAGCCTGCTTTCTTTGCGCCGGACAAAACAAGCCGCCCGTGCAACGGGCAATGGCTTCGTCTGCCAGCTTTTCCACCACCGCGCCACAAACCGGACAAGCCTTGGGCAGAACGAATGCCGAATACACAGGCGAGCTACTGTCATCCTCAAGCAAGGGGCGTTTTTCCAGCACCACGGCAACCACTTCGGGAATCACATCACCCGCACGACGCACACTAACCGTATCACCCACGCGCACATCCTTGCGTTGTGCTTCGGCTTCGTTATGCAGCGTGGCATTGGTGACAGTAACACCGCCGACAAAGACGGGTTTTAGCCGCGCGACCGGGGTGAGCGCACCGGTGCGGCCGACTTGCACTTCTATTGCCTCCACGGTAGTGAGCGCCTCTTGCGCGGGGAACTTGTGCGCAATGGCAAACCGTGGCGCACGCGAGACAAAACCCAGCTGTACCTGGTCCGCCAGCTTATCCACCTTGTACACCACGCCATCAATATCGTAAGGCAAGCGCATACGAGCGGCACCAATCTCGGCGTAATAGTCCGCCAAGCCTGCCGCACCACGCACCACGCGGCGCTCATCGGCCAGGGTAAAACCCCAGGCTGCCAGCCTATCCATCAACTCACTATGAAAAGTCGGCGCTGGCAATACGGCGTCCGGCAAGCCAACGCCATAGGCAAAAAAGTGCAGCGGACGTTGTGCGGTAATTTTCGCATCCAATTGCCGCAAGCTACCGGCGGCGGCATTTCTCGGATTCACAAACTCCTTCTCGCCCTTGGCACGTTGACGGGCATTCATCGCATCAAAATCCGCCCGCAGCAGAACAACCTCGCCGCGCACATCAAGCGTTGCTGGCCAACCCCCGCCATTCAGGCGCAACGGAATGTTGCGCACGGTGCGCAAGTTGTGCGTCACATCCTCACCCGTTGTACCATCGCCGCGCGTTGCCCCCTGGACGAGCAAGCCGTTTTCATATTTCAAGCGCACCGCCAAACCATCAAACTTTGGCTCGCAGGCGTAATCAATGGCGGCGACTTCGAGCGCTTCCCGGCAGCGCCGGTCAAAGGCCACGATGTCATCCAGGTTAAACGCATTATTGAGCGAGAGCATGGGCACGTCATGCATCACCTGGCCAAACGCTGGCAAAGCTTTGCCACCAACACGCTGGGTGGGCGAATCGGGCGTTTGCAGTTCAGGGTGCTCAGCTTCCAGATTTTGCAGCTCACGGAACAGGCGATCGTATTCCGCATCCGGCACAAGGGGTGCGTCCAGCCCGTAATAGGCGTGGTCATAGCGCGCTAAGGTCGCACGTAAGTCATCTGCTTGCTGAGCTAAAGCAATGGCCACCATTTACGCACCCAGCATCACGAAAATAAACGCAAAGCACGCGAGCTTCCCGGCGTGATATCAGCTTCCAGCATCTTGTGTTGCAGCTCTGTGATTTTGGCTCGAATGGCAGACGTCTTTTCTTCCGTCAAGCGAATGCGCTGGGCATCGACCATGATTCCATCTAGCGCTTTGGCGAGCTGTTGCCCGGTCACTAGCATTCGGGTGAAAGCAGCCAACCCATCACGCACGCGCGGAACATCAAGCGTTAAAGCTAAACCATGGGTTGCCAAGGTACGCAAGTTATCGGCTGTAAACCCTTCGTTACCCAAATTAACCAGAGTAAATAACTCATCACCAGCATTGCCTCTGGCATAAAAGCAACCATCGGCTTCAAGTAGCATACCTGATGCTTCTGCAACACCGCGCAATTTGGTGCCTGAAAACGCAGCACCTGCAGACTCAACAATATAAACACTAAACTGATAATCCACTGTGGCACAAAACTGGTCTAACGCACCTGCATAAGCCCAAATGGGTGCGATGTCCGGTATGGACAATTCCGCATTGATTTGTTGTGCCGCCTGTTGCACATCCTCAAAAAAATGCACCAGCTCGCGCTCGGAAACAGCGCCTCGCCGATCCACCAACTGCAACGCACCTACCCATTGATGAAACCAACCCACGGTTTGTTCGTCAACTGCGATCCATTCGCCAATCACTTCATCAAAAGCTGACCAGCGCACAGATTTACCCTGAGGAGGAACACAGCCACGCATCAAAACCGACATTGTTGCGGCAGGCGTTGCCTTGGCCGTGTAGAGTCGAATCACCCCATCAATCAGCGGGTCAACTCGCTCTATCGGTAAAACACTCGCCGCAGTATTGACCACCCCGCTTTCTGCCACAGGCGCTATCTCAACAGCCGCTGTTGACGTGGGTTGATCCACCGAAAGAGACGCAACTGAAGGAGGCTCAACTGAAGAAGAATCCACTGAAGGCATGTCCAACAGCGTTGAGCTTTCAGCATGCTGAGCCATCGCGCTGTGTTCAATAACGCTTGGCAATACAGATTCAGCAGCTTCACTTGTCGCACCCAAGGACGACAAAGTTGGCTCTATACGCTCAGGCATATTTCCCTTCTCGACAGCCGCTGAGTCTTCAGCGCCATTGGCAAAATCAGGTGCCGGTGAAATAAAGTGCACTGGCGACGCCACATTTCCCGGCTCAGCCATGGGCTGACCATTTGTCACAACATGATCTATGGTGCTGGTTTTCAATAAAGTATCGTCCGTCGGGTGCGTGAGTGCAGCTTCGGTTAAACGACGCGCCTTTCGCTCTTGCCACTGGTTATAAACCCAGACAGCAGCCACACCCAAAATACCCGCACCGATCAAAGTTATTTGCAAATCACTCAAAACCATTTATGCCACCTTTTGTTCATCTGCAAGGCGTAGCGCCTCGCTGATGTCGACTTCGACAACGCGTGATACCCCTTGTTCCTGCATGGTGACGCCAATTAATTGCTGAGCCATTTCCATCGCAATCTTGTTATGCGAAATAAATATAAACTGGGTTTGGACTGACATGCGCTTAACCATCTCGCAAAAACGTACCGTGTTTGAATCATCCAGCGGCGCATCGACTTCGTCGAGCATGCAAAACGGTGCCGGATTCAACTGGAACATCGCAAAAACCAGCGCAATGGCTGTTAGCGCCTTCTCGCCACCAGAAAGCAAATGTATGGTTGAATTTTTCTTGCCAGGCGGTTGTGCCATGATTTGAATACCGGCATCCAGAATCTCATCTCCGGTCAGAATCAAGCGTGCTTCACCACCACCAAAGAGCTGTGGAAACAGCGTACCAAATTGCGCATTCACAATGTTGTATGTTTCTTGCAGCTGCTCTCTCGTGTCGCGGTCAATACGTCGAATCGCATCTTCCAGCGTATTAATTGCGCTAGTTAAATCAGCCGATTGCTCATCTAAAAATTCTTTGCGCTGCGCGGCAGTCGTTAACTCCTCCAAAGCCGCCAGGTTAACCGGCCCTAACGCCTCAAGCGCTTGCGTAAGTCGCGTGATTTCACTTTGCAGCACACTATCTTTAGGGCTTGCAGCCAAAGCATCAATGAAGGGCGCCTCATCGGCTTCAGTAAGCAAATTAATTTCCGTCAACCGTTCCTGAAACTGCGCTTCGCTCATTTCTGCCGCTTGTGCTTTAAGTTTAAGCTGGTTGATACGCTCATTGAGCGGTGCAATCCCTTGTTCCAGCTTCAAGCGCTGCTCATCCAGCCCACGCAATGCAGCTGCTGCGGTTTCCAGCGCATCACGCCGTTCTGCCAGCGCCGACTCTTTAACACGCTTATTGTCCAGGGCATGATGTAACTGCGCTTGTAAAATTTCATCGCTAATACTCGCAAGCTCAGTGGTAGCACCGCGCATTTCCGCTGAAACTCTCGCCAGCTGGCTAGCGGCTGTTGTTGTGGCGCGTGTATTGTCATCTAATTTAGATAAACATTCACGCTCAGAAAAGTTGGCTTCCTGGACTTCACGCGCCAGTTGTGTTTCCAGCTGACGTGCATCACGCAACGCTGCATCTTTTTGGCGTTGTGCCTCAAACAACTGATCGAGCTGCTCGCGCATGATATCCAGCCGCTCCTGCTGCTGCCGAGACTCCAGCTCAGCACGAGCCAAGCGTGTCTCTTCCGTTGTTTGCTGACGCGCCAGCTCAAGCAGATCGTGATCAATTTGCGCTGAACGCTCATCAAACCTGGCTTGCGCTTGATTCAATTTCAATGCGGTCACTTGCGCAACATGCATTGCCTGTTGCGCTTCCTGTACCGCTCGGCGGGCAGTGGCAAGTTGTGATTGCAACTCAGCCAGATGCTGTTCTGCCAGCTGTTGCGCTTCACGCGCGACCTGCTCAGCCAGACTGCGCGCATCCATCAGTTCGGCGAGTTCATCAATCTCACGCTGCCGCTCAATCACGCCATGCGTTTTTGCATCAGGTACATAAAGCGTGATACCACTAGCTGTCAGCAAATGCCCAGCACGGGAGACATAAACACGGGGGGCACCCATCCTCGGGGTATCGACGGCAAACTGCCCGCTTAACTTGCCCGGCAAGTCATCCGTTATCATGACGTGGCCTAACCACTCATCAAGCACAGCAGACCAACGCGCATCATCACACTGCACTTGCGCACGTAAAGACTCTGCGGACACGTCAGACACTTGGTTTGGATTTGCTAGCGGCGTCTGTTGCGCAACACCCTGACCATCAACATATGCCAGCGCCAAAATTACCGGCGGGGAATTTTCCAAGGCCGCGCGCAGGGTTGTAGCGTCCGCAGCAAGTGCCGTAAAATTTTCACGCAGCACCGCTTCAACCGCAGTTTCCCAGCCTTTGTTTACCTGAATCGACTGCCATAATGGTTTGGCCTGAGCCAAACCGCGCGCATCAAGCCATGGGCCAATGTCGCCACGCTGTGCAACCTTTGCTTGCAATTGCACCAATGCACCATGTTGTGCACGACTTTCTGTCAATTGCCTATGTGCTAGCTGCAAGGTTTCGCGCGCACTACGCACTGCCGTCTCCGCCGCTGGTATAGCCATTTGCGATTCATGCAACGCCGCCTGAGCCAGACTTAACGACTCCTGGCTGCGTGCCTCTTCTATTTCTGCTGCTGCCAGTTGTGCAGAATCAGGCGCACCAAGCGCGGCACGGTCCTGATCCAATCGCGTCCGACGCTGCGTTAAATTCTCCAGCGCACGCTGCGCATGTCCACGATCGGCCTCAGCCAAACGCTGCGCTTGCTCAAACTGGTTTTGCTCACGACGTGCTGCTGCTACTTCATGACCTACAGCACGCACCGCCTCTTCTGCGCTCGTCAAGCGCTCAACAGCCAATGCATGCTCATCCGTCGCAATCGCCAATCGATTACGCGCATTGTCCAATAGCGCTGCCCAGCGAATTTGCTCTTCAATCAATTGGGTATTTTGCGCTGTCCAGTGAGTATCTTCGCTTGCTAATTGTGCCAAGCGAGACTCCAAGCGCGTGCGCGCATCACGCACATGCGTAAGCTCAGCTTCCAAGCGAGAAACTTCACCATTCGCAGCATACATTTCAGCTTGCGTCGCATGCAGTAAATCAGACGCTGTGAAATGTGCTTCACGCGCTTGTTCCACCTGCGCTTCAATATGACGCAACGCGGTAGTTTGGCTCATCACCTGAGTTGTGGATTCACTCACTTGTTGCGCTAAAACAAGTGCATCCCGGCGTGCATCATTGCGTTTCTTCAACCACAGCACCGACTGCTTAAACCCTATTTGCTCATGTAGCCCTTGATATTCCTTGGCCACTTCTGCTTGCGCCTGCAACCGAGTCACCTGGCTTTCTAACTCGTTGCAAATATCATCCACGCGAGCAAGGTTTTCACGCGCATCCTCCAAACGGTTCTCCGTCTCTTTGCGCCGTTCTTTATATTTAGTCACCCCTGCTGCCTCTTCCAGGAAGAAGCGCAGTTCATCCGGCTTAGCCTCAACAATGCGCGAGATCATGCCCTGACCAATAATGGCATAAGCCCTCGGACCTAAACCCGTCCCCAGGAAAAGATCAATCATATCCCGTCGGCGCACATGCAGATTATTGATGTAATAGCTTGAATTGCCCTCGCGGTCGAGCACTCGCTTGACCGTAATTTCGGCATATTGCGACCATTGCCCAGACGCGCGACCTTGCCCGTTATCGAAAAATAATTCAACGCTGGCCCGACTCACCGGTTTGCGATGCCCCGAACCTTTGAAAATCACATCTTGAATCGATTCTCCGCGTAATTCTGACGCTTTCGACTCACCCAACACCCAACGTACCGCATCAATAATGTTTGATTTACCGCAACCATTAGGACCAACCACCCCTGCTAATTGGCTAGGGAACAGTACAACTGTTGGCTCAACAAAAGATTTGAAACCGGCGATTTTGAGTTTAATTAAACGCACAGGATATAAAAGTCAGAAATTCAAAAAGATGTAGCAATAAATGTGGAGAGAGTCATGTTGCTTGCATTTTTGATTGAAACTTTGCTCATTCATTTTGGTTAGTGAGACTCACGCGCTCAAGATAAACTAAAGTAAAGCCAAAGCGCATGCAGCTCATTATAATCTGTCAGACGCCCACGCTAAGCGACCCGCCTTATGACCAGCCAACCAACCAAAACACTTGAAACCTTCCCTAACCCGGCACCACATCGGGATTACCAGATTCATATGGAGATCCCTGAATTTACCTGTCTTTGCCCAAAAACTGGCCAGCCCGATTTTGCAACTCTCACATTAGATTACATTGCTGACGCCGTTTGCGTCGAGCTTAAGAGCCTGAAACTATACATGTGGAGCTTTCGAGAGGAAGGACATTTCCATGAAGATGTCACCAACCGCATCCTGGATGATCTCTCAATCGCCACCAACCCCCGCTATATGCGTTTAACTGCACGCTTTTACGTGCGTGGCGGGGTATTTACTACCGTTGTTGCAGAACACAGAAAACCTGGTTGGCAACCTGCGGTCAAAGTAGAGCTCGCCGACTTGAGCACACCGGCAAACCCGAATACCCGAGGCTGAAACAGGTTGAACAAAGCTTAAAAAATTCCGCAGCATCATCAACCCTCTCATCAATAACGTATTGATCCAGCCAGCTTGATCCATGAATCAGGCTGGCTATTTCACACGCGCATCTCGGAAGAGTTTTTGCACCCGGTTTTGCATCCGGCTGGATGATTTTTCAAGCGACTGCATGTACGCAGTTGCTACCACTTTCAATTTGACTTTGGTGTATACCGGAACTCTGATGTAGATCGCCTGTTTCAGCTTGGTATTGAACCTTTCCCGGGTTAAGTTCCGGGCTGTCGTTGCGCACCGACAGCTTGATGTCGCAGTCAGGTTCGATCCGTTGCATAACGCCGACTCAGTTCCACAGCGCAAACTCCCTCTTCCCTGGTTCCGGTCGCTTGCCGCAGATGATTTGCCGTAGGGTCGCTTCTTGCTTTTCACTCAAGAGCTGACCACTGCCCGCTTTCCTGCCACGTGCAGCGGGCTTGGGTGCGCTAGCGATTTCTGCAAGGTAGCGCTTGATCGCTGCATTCACGGCATACCAACTCAGGCCGCTGTGCTCAACAATTTGCATCACCGGTATCCCCTTGCGGGAGAGGAGGATGACCTGCTTTCGCTTTTCGGGATGTCTCTCTTTCGTCATTGTCCTTATGAGATATAGGTTCATATCACGTCTTAAAGTTCACGGTGAATTCTTGCCAAATTTATAGGAAAGAATCAATAAAGCCCCCGCAAGCATAAAGTTTGCGGGGGCTTTACTTTTTCGTTTGTAGCAACTAGCAAATAGAGAAAAAATTGCTGCAGCCGAATGAACCGACTAGTTCTTCAAGAAAGCCAAAACCAGCCGGTTAAATTCATCCGCATGTTCCCATTGCGCCCAATGACCACACCGGGAAAAGATATGCATTTGCGCATCAGGAATAATATTGATCAAGCGCAAACCCAAATCAATCGGCACAAAGCGATCATCGCGCCCCCAAGTAATAAGGGTTTTTGCTTTGACAGCACCTAAACGAGACGTAATATCCCATGCAGAAATTGGCACTTTGGTTGAGCTGGCGACAAAGTTTTTCAAGTGCTGTAGATTGCCCTGAATATTGGCCCAACGCCGCTGTCGCAATTCCTCTGTAATCCCAGATGGATCGAACACAAACACATCCAGCATATCCACGTAATTTTCGTAAGTTGGCATGTGATAAAGCTTGAACATCTTTTTGATGCCTTCTTGCGGATTCGGCTGCACAATGCTGGGCCCCATCCCACCCGGCCCCATCAAAATCATTTTGTCCAAACGGTCCGGAAACTCAACGGCAAAATTCAGTGATGTGGCCCCGCCCATGGAGTTGCCAATTAAATGTGTTTTCTTGATCTTCAAAACATCCAGCAACCCTTTGACAGCGCGCGCATTGAATAAGCCGCGCTGAACTTCGGGAACACTCTCGGCTGACTTGTTAAAGCCGGGACAATCCATCAGGATGACGTGATAACCGGCATCAACAAACGCATCAATGTTTTTGTAGTAATTACTCCAGCCGCTGGCGCCCGGGCCACCGCCGTGTAGCATCACGATGGTTTCACCTTGTCCGGCTTCGTTGTAATGAATTTTGAAGTTACTCAGACCTTCTTCGTTAATCGTTGCGAATTTACTCGTCGATTCTTCGGTTAATGCAACCACGTTTGTCTCCTTATGTAGATATTAATTTAGGCGCCATTGATCACTGAAAAGCCACCCGAATGCACCATTGCGGACTGTGCATCTAATGCAATATACAAGGTTTAAACGTATTAATGAACTTTCACTCATTAGCAAAAACTCGGCGCTGGCACTACGCCGCGCAGCGTTCGGGTCGCTGCTGGAAAGTAGTGCTGTGAAGTGCTGTACCCTGCTTTTCTCTTATGCCGCACCCAAAACAAAAGGCCACTTAAAAGTGGCCTTGGATAAGATGCGCAGATAGCGTTTAGATGAAGCGATTTTTGGTGCCGACAGTCTGAATCGAACAGACGACCTACCGCTTACAAGGCGGTTGCTCTACCAAGCTGAGCTATGCCGGCATGGTGCAAATTATAGCGTAGCTATTGATAAGAATCGCTATAAACTTAAAGCTCTCTTCATATTTGAAACCCGGTTTGATGCCTGCCCTATCTACCTCTGCTGAAATGCTTTCAGACACCTTACAGAAGGTTGCTGCGAATGTCGCGCCAGACGCGACACAGGCGTTGCAGCTGCTATTGATCTCCGCGACAGATAATTCGGCTGCGCAATTACGCCTGACATTTAGCACATCAGGAACATCGGTTGTTCTGCATCCTGTCGCCTCGCTTAGTCACTTGCATGATGCGTTAACACAGAAACCATGGGATGCAGTGATCTACATGCCTGACCAGGTACCGCTACCACTCGCCGACGTGCTCAATCGAATCGAACAACTCGCACTTGATTTACCGTTGATTTTGCTCACCCACCCGGTGACCTCATCCGATACACAGCAAGCCTTGCGCGACGGTGTTCGTGATGTGGTTGATAGCCATCAGCTCGATCGCCTGGTGCTGGCTATCACGCGGGAAGTGCGTGAAGCGCGTCATCGTGCCGACCACCGTATCGCGTTAGAAAACCTGAAAGAAAGTGAGGCCCGCTTTCGCGGCCTGGCGTCTAATTTACCTGGCATGCTGTTTCATCTTCGGCAGAAAACAGAAGATGACTATCGCTTTCTTTACGCCAGCGAAGGCTGCCAAAAACTCTTTGGTGTCACCCCTCTCGATTTGCTGGCTTCGGCTTCACGGCTATTTGATGCCTTCGATGCCGAAGAAAAGAAAAGCTTGCATCGCGCCTTGCAGGACTCGGCCTCCAACGGCACCTTGCTCAACTGGGAAGGCCGCACCCGCGGACGTACACGGCACAAATGGATTAATCTGCGCTCCATGCCACATCGCCTGGATCGTGACACGGTCGAATGGCGAGGCATTGCGACCAATATCACGCAGAGTAAGGAAAGCGAAGCGCAGCTGCGCAAATCGCGGCAACAACTTGCCGAGCTGTCGTCCCACCTTGAAGCCATCAAAGAGGAGGAGCGTGAACGCATCTCGCGCGATATTCACGACGAGCTTGGCTCTATTCTGGTGCGACTCAAAATTGAAGTTGCGCTGTTGGCCAGCAAGCTGCCGGATACTGCCGAAAATCTGCGTGACAAGGCATATTCAATTGAAGGCCTGCTAGATCAAGCAATGGGCACGGCCAGCCGCGTGGCGCGCGAACTGCGCCCCGGTATTCTCAAAGAATTTGGCTTGCCTGCCGCAATTGAATGTCAGGCCGAAGACTTCACCCAGCGGTTCAACATTCCTTGCCATGTGCAGTCCGACGAAGAAATTTCTGAGCCTACGCTGGCGACATCACTGGCATTATTCCGTATTGCACAAGAGGCCCTGACCAATATTGCTAAACACGCCAATGCTTCGCAGGTCTTTATACGTTTGCACCGTGAACACGGTAACATCGTGCTGGAAGTCAGCGATAATGGCCGTGGTATTTCAGAAGCCGATATGCAAAAGCCCAAGTCCTTTGGATTACGCGGCATTCGTGAGCGAGTATCCAGCCTCGCGGGGTCTTTTGTGATAGTTGCAGCAGAGCAAGGAGGAACCCATATGACCTTACGCGTGCCAGAACACACTGACCTCGAGCCACCAGCCGATGAAGAAGCGCAACGCGCGTTATTTTGACCATGCTTAACAAAATTCATGTCCTCATCGCAGATGACCATGCCATTGTGCGCCAGGGTCTCAAGCAGATTCTTTCAGAAACCGATGATCTGGTTGTCACCGGTGAAGCCGATGATGGCGCTGATGCGTTGCAGCTTGCCCGTCAGCAGCCGTGGGATGTGTTTTTGCTGGATGTCTCCATGCCCAATCGCAATGGCATTGATACCCTCAAGCAGTTGAAAAAAGAGTTTCCGCGGCTGCCTGTTCTTATTCTCAGCATGCATCCTGAAGAACAATATGCCGTGCGCGCTCTCAAGGCGGGCGCTGCAGGCTACCTCACCAAACAGAGCGCACCAGAGCAACTGGTCACCGCCATTCGCCAAGTGGCTGGGGGCAAAAAATATGTCAGCACGGCTGTTGCCCAACAATTGATTGAAGCACTCTCGGACGACACCGATAAACTGCCGCATGAACGCATTACTGATCGCGAATATCAGGTACTGGTGATGATATCAACGGGTAACACGCTGACGCAGATCGCTGAGAATCTCAACCTGGGCGTTGCGACCGTCAGCACGTACCGCGCGCGACTACTTGAAAAAATGGGCCTTAAGAGTACCGCTGAGATCATCCGTTATGGCCTGGAAAATGGGCTCGTAGATTAGATGGCAACCCCGGATACACCGGAAGACGCAGACGCTGCAAAAGCGTTGCGCGCACAGCTTGATGCATTACGCGCGGAACACCAACAGCTTGATGAGGCCATCCGCAGAATAGCAACTCACCCGTCTGAGGATGAGCTCATGATTCGACGGATGAAAAAACGCAAGCTGCTGGTGAAGGATGGCATCCGAGCCATTGAGCAAATACTCGACCCTGATCCAAACGAATACGCTTAAAACCGCTCTGCTCTGTTAAGCGGCGGAGGAATTAACCCAGATCGGCCAACCAGCACGTGCGTTTTCTTCCATCGCCAGACGCTGCTCTGCCGGGCTAGCGTAATGCGTATCCCAGTGCGTTAATAAAGGTTTGGCAATCCGCTTTTCCCACAACGGCGGAATGAACGAGGCCAGAAAGCAAATAATAATGCTGGGCATTTGCGGGGCTTCTGGATACGTTTTCAGCAACTCATAGGCTTTATCCGGATCAAGGTGATGTTCCGAGTGATTGGAAATCTCGAAAGTGATCGCGCGGCTGAAGGTATTCAGATGATTCCATGAGTGGTGCGGTAACAGCGGTGTGCCTGGCGCACGCACGATGCCATAGTGCTGGGTATAGTTAAAACCACCGATGATGATAAACGAGACGGCCAATGTTGCCAGCAAATATACAATGCCCATTGGCCCGGCAATGAAACAGAACAGCGACACCCATGTAGCGACACAAAGCAATGCAAGCGTTACACGGCCTTTCCACCAGAGTGGCCCGTGGCCCTGCTTGGCGAGTCGTGCTTTTTCAAGGCCATATGCAGTCACAGTGCCGTGAAAGAGTGAAGAATAGACAAAACCGTACACCGTTTGCCCTCGGCGTGGTGTATCACTATCTTCCAGGGTGCCAACAAAAGGATGATGTCCATGCACATGGTATAAATCATTCATGGGCAACGCAAACAGCGTTAAGTAAAGGCTGGAACCCAAAATCTCCAGCGGATGCTTGCGATGCATGAGTTCATGGGCCGTTGGCAATCCGGCAAGCGCGGTTAAAAACGACACGGAAATGATGGCACCAAGCGCGTTAAACAGTCCCAGATGGCCTTCCGCAATGCGTTGCGCAAACAGAATCCAGAGGCCATAAAGCAACACCAGCGGCAGATATAAAACGCCATCATAAAACCACTTGCCGGCACCACCGCGCACGGACACATCCTTGCTGGAAAGCAAATCAAGCGCGGCCAGCACAAAAAAAGTCGCCAGTCCAAGCCACACGGCAAAACCGCCGTGAGCCATACCGGCCATTCCCAGCAACACCATGAAGGACGCCATCAGGTAACGGCCATACTCACCTATAACTTTCATACATCCTCCGTGAATAGCTCTTGGATTGATTCTAATTCGGAATGCTTAAAACATCGGCAAAAAACTAAACACTGTATCCATATCCAGATTAGTTACTTTTAAGTCATTAATTTAATTATAATCGTCCTGCACTTTATGCCTGCATTTATTTTTTAGTCTATACGCAAGGATGCCAACACCAAAACTTACTTACGTATTTACGCCCTATCACTTTTAAAATTATTTTTAGGACAACCATGGCAATTTCCACAACTTCCGCCTCTCCCTCGCTGGATCAACTTCTGGCCACGGCCAGCCACCTTGGTGCGCTGGGCGAAAAGTATGCCGCTCAAACCGAAGCAGCTCGCCAGTTGCACCCTGAGGTTGCACATGCCTTACTTGAATCTGGTCTGGTCAACATGCTCCAGCCAGCCCGTTTCGGCGGCTATGAGACCAGTTTTTCGGATTATGCCCAAGTCATCAGACACCTGGGCAGCTTCGACCTATCCACCGCCTGGGTCTCCGGAATACTCAGCATTCATCACTACTGGGGCGGTTTGGTCAGCCCGGAATTACAGGATGAATTGTGGGGTAAAAATCCCGAAACCATTTTTACGGATTCATTCATGCCCGCGGGTAAAGCGCAGCCCGTACCCGGTGGGCTGCGCCTGTCCGGACGCTGGAGCTGGCTCTCGGGAACACCCTTCGCCAGCTGGGTTGCTGTAGGTGCTATTGCCCCTTATGAAGCGGGTGCAGAACCTGAATATATGATGCTGTTTTTGCCCAAAGACAGCTACACCGTTATTGACGACTGGTACACCATGGGATTGCGGGGGTCGAGTTCGGTCAGCGTCGAAGCAACGGAAGCCTTTGTTCCTTACCACCGTGTCTTTCGCCTGGGGCGCGGCATGCAAACCAACGAGTACCCGGGACAGGCCATCAATCCCGGTGGGCTGTTTCAGATTCCCTTTGTTCCAGCATTGGCCTTGGCGCTGGTGGCGCCCGGTTTGGGCGGTGCCCAGGGCATGTTGCACCGATTTCGTACCCGTGCAGCTTCGCGCATCCCGGTGTTTTCAGGGCAGCGCCAGGCTGAGTTCGCCCTGTCGCAAACGACGCTGGCCGAAACCACGGTAGAGATAGACATGGCCGACGGCTTGCTCAAGCGCTACGCCGCCGAGCTGGATGCCTGCGCAGCGGGGCAAGCAACGCTAAATGAAAGCGATCGCATGCGCCTGTTTGCCTGGCGCTCGATTATTTCCAAACGCTCGCGCGAAGCCAGCCAGCAATTGATGGATTTTGCTGGCGCAGGCGCCAGCTTTGAACACGAGCCAATGCAACGCTTTTATCGCGATATGTACATGATGGGGCAGCATATTGCGCTGAATTTTGAAACCGCGATGCGCAACTACGGTCGTAACCTGCTGGGCTTACCTCCGGACTCCGTACTCTATTAATTTTGCAGAAGCCCAGGTCAGTCAATCCACCCGCGCTCGCGCTTTCGGCATTGGCGTGCTCTGGCATGTCGCCACGCAAAGGCTACGTGTTCCCCGGTTATCCCCAAGGGTCAGGTGTAGAAATCGCACCTCCGGCAATCGACTGTCGTACGCTACGCCTGCGCATCTTAGCGCATTTTTCTACCCGCCCCGATGCACGCAATGTCTTCGGGGCGATTTTCACCGACAATAGCGGTGTCTTATTTCTCATGTCCATCCATGCCAACCTCGTCTCGTTTTGCGACGACCTTATCGGTCACGCTATTAACCGCCACAATATTCCTGGCTTACCCCGCTCGGGCCGAGTCCCTTGCTGAATCTCAGTTTCCTTCTTCGGCCAAACCATTAACAGCCGATACCATTGTCGTTTCCGCCACGCGGTTTGAGCAATCCGCCTTTGATTTGCCAATCGCCATCGGTAGTGTCAATCAAACGCAATTACAAAATAGCCAGTTGCAGATCAACCTCTCTGAATCGCTTGTTCGCATCCCGGGTATCGTCGCGCAGAACCGGCAAAACTATGCGCAGGATTTACAGATTTCATCGCGTGGCTTTGGTGCACGCTCCACCTTCGGCGTGCGCGGTCTGCGCCTGTACAGCGATGGCATACCCGCAACGATGCCTGACGGTCAAGGCCAGGTTTCGCACTTCGACATCGGTTCCGCCGCCCGCATCGAAGTCATGCGCGGGCCATTTTCCTCGCTCTACGGTAACTCGTCCGGCGGAGTGATTTCACTCTTCACCGAAAATGGCGCACCCGGTACGGCGATCTCGCCTGGCGTTATCTTCGGTAGCTACGGTACTCAGCGCGTGAGCACAAAGATATCAGGCGACGCCGGCACGCTGAATTATGTGGCAGACATTGCATCGTTTCGTACCGATGGCTACCGCGACCACAGCGCGGCTCAACGCGACACATTGAATAGCAAATTCAAATGGAAGCTGGATGCCGATTCAAAACTAACCCTGGTCGTCAATGCCGTCGATATGCCCAATGCCGATGACCCGCTGGGGCTAACCCGCGCGCAATTCGAGGCTGATTCGAAACAGGCTGGCACCAATGCACTGCTCTACAACACGCGCAAGAACGTCGCCCAGCAACAACTGGGCATAGCTTACGAGCGAAAAGTCGGCGCTGGCGACACGGCGCATCTGATGGTTTATCGCGGCCAACGCGATACCACGCAGTTCCAGTCGATTCCCTCCACGGCACAAGCGCCCGCGACCCACCCCGGTGGCGTAATTGATCTGGTGCGTGGCTACTGGGGCGTTGATGCCCACTGGACGCATCGGGGTGAGTTGGCCGATATGCCACTGACGGCAACCGTTGGCATCAACTACGATAATCTCGATGAAGCACGCAAGGGCTTTCGTAATTTTCTGGGTGCACCTGCCACGCCAAGCGCGATTGGGATCATGGGCGCCTTGCGGCGTAATGAAGACAACCGCATTTTCAACTTTGATCAATATGCGCAACTGCAGTGGGAGCCGTCCGAGCACTGGCTGCTGCTGGCCGGTCTGCGCAACAGCCAGGTCAAAGTGAAGTCACATGACAAATACATCGTTGCCGGCAATGGCGACGACAGCGGCTCTACCGATTTTTCTGCGACCACACCGGTGCTCGGTCTTACCTGGCGGGCAAATCCGGCGTTGAATGTCTATGCTTCTTACGGGCAGGGCTTTGAGACACCGACGATGAATGAGCTCTCTTACCGTCCGGATGGGACCACCGGGCTCAATCTGGCGCTTAAACCCGCCAAGAGCGATCACTTTGAAATCGGTACAAAAATGCTGCTCGGCCAAGGCACGCGCCTGAATGCTGCTGTGTTCTTTATCGAGACCCGCAATGAAATCGTCACCGCAAGCAATACCGGCGGACGCGCCACATTCCAGAACGTCGATGGCACGCATCGCAAAGGATTCGAGTTGAGCCTGGAAAGTGACCTGGAAAACAATTTCGCCGTGGCGGGCAGCTACACTTTCCTGAACGCCAGCTACTCAGAAGACTTTCGCTCCTGTCGGATTGCCGGTTGTACGCTAGCGACTTCAGTCACGATTCCCGCCGACAATCGCATGCCGGGAATTCCGGCAACGTCGATCTATGGCGAAATTTCCTGGAGGCATCCGGCAAGCGGTTTTGCCAGTGCCCTCGAAATGCGGCATGTCGGCCGGATGTATGTGAATGACGAAAACTCCGATGCCGCTGATGCCTACACGATCGGCAACCTGCGTCTCGGCTTTGAGCAGAAAACCCTCGGCTGGAAGCTCAAGGAATTTCTCCGTATCGATAACCTCTCGGACAAAAAATACGCTGGCTCGGTGATCGTGAATGAAGGCAATGCACGCTACTTTGAGCCCGCCCCGGGACGCAACTGGCTCGCCGGAGTTTCTGCCGCGTATTCTTTTTGATAGTGTCAGTCTGAGAGATTCAGGCCTTGCCTTTGGTATCTTGAACCACTTTGATTGCCTCGACCGGGGCAATGATGTTAACTTCATCACCTATGCCCGGCAACCCATAGTTCATGCCAAAGTCAGAGCGCTTGATAGTGGCTTCAATATTTGCGCCGCATACCTCGCGCGGCAGCATGGGATGTTTGCCGCAACTGATCATCACCGCCAGCGTGACAGGTTTGGTCACGCCCAGCAGGGTCAGCTCACCAGGAATGAAATAGACTTTAGCTTCGACAGGTAGCTGAAACTCGGGGATCACGAAGCGCATGGTGGGAAATTTATCGGTATTCAAGAAATTCTCGCCACGCATGTGCTTGTTCCAGTCCTCCAGCCCCATATCCACCGAGGTGGTATCAATGACAATATTTGCAGATACTTTGCGTTGCTTCGGATTAGTCTGATCATAATTGATCATGCCTGTCGTCTTGTTGAAACGCCCGCGCTGAATGGTGAAATTAAAATGTTCCACCTCAAACACCGGGAAAGTATGGCGGCTATCCACCGTATAGGTTTCTGCATAGACTGTCGTCGCAATGGTGAATAATGCGCTGGCTTGCAAAAGCATTTTCAAGATTCTGGGACTTTTCATTGGGATTACCTGAAGGTTGAACGAAAGCCGAAATATACCGCTCTCGGGACGCCCGGTGCGTAAAAAGTTTCATGCTGCCATTGACCAGAATGGGTCTGGAACACGCCCGCCGCATCGAAAGGATTTTGCCCTAGCGCCCCGGCGCTCGCGTAATGCCGGGCGAAAATATTATTCACCCGGCCAAACAGCTCCCAGCCATGCTCAAGTCTCATGCGGACACCGAGATTAAGCACAGCATAGCCCTTGGCCTCGCCGCTACCGAGAAATGCACCGCCTGCCTGATGCGCATTGTTTTCATTACCGCGCACATATTGCCGCGAATATCCCATGGCATCCGCAGTAAGCCGCCAGCGATCATTGAAAACGTAATCTGCGCCCAGCTTCAGGCTATGCAATGGAATGCCGGGCAAACGATTGCCCGACTGGACACGGATTTCATCTGCCGCACATTGTGTATCCAGCCCACGCGCGCTGTTATTCGGCGAGAGCAAACATGCTGAGGATCGGTAAGTTGCGTTGACATAGCTATAACCGACGCGCCAGTCCAGAGCACCGTGTTGTGCCGACAAATCAAGTTGCACGCCGCTACGGCGCGTGCGGCCGAAATTAGTGAAATAGCCCTGGCTGGTGGATGTACCTACAAAGAGAATATCGTCGTGATTCTCAGCCGTGAACGCTGCCGCATTCCATTTCAGCGCGTCGCTCTGCCCGCGCAAGCCCGCTTCTAACGTACGCGTCACTACTTGCTTGAGGTAGGGATCGGATTGCATCGCATTCGGCAACGAACAAGGATTGGCGGAGTCGGCACAGCCCAGCTCGATTGGGCTGGGCGCACGACTACCCTGTCCCGCACTGGCAAATGCAGTGATCGCTGGATCAAGTTGCCACGTGAAGCCCAGCGCCGGATTAAGTTTGGTATAGGTGAAATCACCGTCCAATGCGGGCGCGCTGGGGCCTTGATCGTGCGTCGCCACCTGCGTGTGGTTGTAGCGTAGCGAAATGGTCATGGCAATTTCTCGTATCGGCTTCCAGGTATCGGTAGCAAACAGGCTGCCGCTACGCGTCGTGCCAATCAGCTGATTATCCAGCACCTCGCCTGTGGCATTGGTGACACCGCGCTGAGCATCGAAAACACCGAGCGCCGTAGTCTGAGTAAAAGTGGTGTGGCTGGCGTCATAGGTGATACCGAAAGCGACGTGATTGTTGTTGTCATTATCCAGCCGCGACCATTGCAGCGCACCGCCCCAGCTCATTTGCGTGCTGCGCGTGCGATTGTTGGCGGCAGTGTCGATATTCAAACCATCACCCCCTGTGGCCATATCATGCAGCCCGTCCTCAAAATCATTATTGATGTCGCCATTCAAAGTCTGCGTCCGGTTTTGCCGGTGGTAGAGCGTAGCCGACAGACGCGCATTGTCATCGAGCCAGTAAGCGGTATTGAGGCTTAGGAGATCGAGGCGGTTTTGCGTCCGGTCCGGTTTCGTGAAAACACCTTCATGCCGTGCCTGCAACATCGCGTCGGGCAAGAGGCCATTACCGGTGAGATCGGTATCCGCATGCGTCCAGGCCAGATCCATCTCCAGCGGGCCGTTATAGTGCGAGAGCTTGCCGAAAAACTGATCCACTCTCGAAGGCGAGAAATCGCGCCAGCCCTCCTCGCGGAACGTCGAGGCGGCGAAAAACACACCGAGATTACTTTCTGCTCCGGGCTTGCCTGAAAAGTCGGCGCTGGCGGTACGGCGACCGAAGCTTCCTGCTTCAGTCTCTACGTTACTACCTGCCGCATCCAGCCCGCTCTTGGTATGAATCGACAACGCGCCACCCAGCGTATTCAAGCCAAACAACGGGTTCGAGCCGGGAATCAGATCGATGCTGGCAATGGCCTGGCGCGGAATCAAATCCCAATTGACACTCTCGCCAAACGGCTCATTAACACGCACGCCATCCTGATATACCGACAGGCCTTGCGGCGTGCCGAGCAAGGGGCTCACGGTGAAGCCACGATAATTCACATCGACTTGGAACGGGTTGCCTTGAATTTCATTCACGGTCACGCCATTGAGTCGTGCATTCAGTAATTCAGGCAGTGAAGCGGCACCACTCTCGCGCACTGCATGCTGATCGATCGACTGGACGCTGGACGAAATTTCACGCTTCGGTTGATCCAGGCCCTTCACCGGTGAGACGCCGATCACTTCAATGGCTGGCAAGCGCAAGACAGTGTCCGGTTGATTTTTTTCTTCCGCCCCAGCTGGAGTCGCCTCACACCCCGCAAAGGCCATCAGCACAAAAAGCATCACGCGCAGTTGCTGGCAGTAGAACGAAAAATAATGGTGCATAAATCCAATATGACTCGAAAGAAAAAATGCCTGATCGACACATGGGCACATGATAGGATGCAACGTTGTGTATTACGACTCTTCGCCACCACCTTTTTGCCGCCACGTTCAAACTTCACGCCATGAAAATTACCGCCTTGCCATATTATACCCTCCTACTGATCATCGCGGGGCTGTTCATTACGCCAGTGCATGCTGCCCCATTCGCTTATATTCCGAATGAAAAATCCGGTTCCATTTCGATTATAGATACGTCGACACAGAAAGTTGTCGATACGATCACCACCGGCGGTGCACCGCGCGGAATTGTGGTTTCGCAGGATGGCAAGTTGCTGTATGTCAGCGACCGCAGTGCCAATGGGCTAGTGGTGATTGATCTAGCCAGCCAAAAAATTGCCATGCGTATTCCCCTGGGGGAATCCCCAGAAGGCGTGAGCATTTCGCCGGATGGGCGCTGGGTGGTCGCGGCCATTGAATTAACCAACCGCGTGGCGTTTATTGATACGGCCGCACAGCGCCTCGATTTTTCAATCAAGACCGCTGGTAAAAACCCGGAACACGCGGAATTCAGCCCTGATGGGCGCTGGTTATTGGTGAGCGCCGAAGAAGCGGATAGTGTTGATGTGATCGATGTAGCAACTCGTCAACAAATCAAATCCATCACTGTCGGCGCGCGGCCGCGCGGTATCGGTTTTCTACCCAACGGCAGCCAGGCCTATGTCGCTTGTGAGCTACCTGGCGTGGTGTATGTCATCGACATGGCAACGCAAGCGGTAGTTAAAACAATCAAAGCCGGGAATTTTGCCAATGGCGTGGCCGCTGCACCGAATGGCAAACAGGTATTTATTTCCAATGGTCGTGACGCGTCGGTTTCTGCGATTGATGTAGCCAGCCAGCAAATTACCGCCACGATCCCAGTCGGCAATCGCCCCTGGGGATTAGCCGTCACACCGGATGGAAGCCGGGTTTATGTGGCGAATGGCCGCTCTAACAGCGTATCTGTCATCCATGCGGAAACCCATCAAACCGTTGTGACGATACCTGTAGGTGAAGCGCCTTGGGGTGTCGTTATCCACTGATACCTGAATTTTTACAGTAGCAAGGCTACCATCAGCGGCAACGTAAAGAAAAAGCCCAGGGTGGAGACCACCATCACCGCGGCGAGTATTTCTGTATCCAGACCGAATCGTTCGGACAACAGCACAGTGGCCATCATCGTCGGCATGCCGGCCAGCAAGATCATGACTTGAGTCACCTCGGTCATGCCAAATAGCGGTAGCACAACAGCTGCAACCAAAGCCGGCATCACAATGAGCTTGATGGCACTCGCGGCAAGGATCATGCGCGGCGAGCGCTTGACGGTTTCGAGTGATATAGACATGCCGACAGTAAGCAGCATGGAGGGAACAACGGCCTGCCCCAGTAGATGCGCTGTGGTACTCACCCATTGCGGCACGGGGATGGCCAACAGATTAACAGTCAGTCCGGCAAAAAATGCCCAGACAGGCGGCATTTTGAATAGGGTCATGGCAAATGCGCCCAGCCGAAATGACTGTTCTTTTGTCCCCATAACGGCCGCCACGCCAGCGCCGAGAGTCCAGTACAGAACCGATATGCCGATAACATCGGCATAGATTGGATAGCGCGCCGCTTCTGGCCCGAATAGCGATTGCAACACAGCGATACCCATCGAGAGAATATTGCCGAAAGAGCAGCCAATTAGTAAAGCGCCTACCGCAGGGGCGGATATTCCCCACACAGTACGCGGTCGGGCAAAAACCAGCCAGCCCAGCCCCATGGCTGCAAGCAAACCGAACCAGATCGATGCGGGAACCAAAAAAACCTCCGGCCCAAAATTGACCCGGCTGATCACGTCGTAAGCAATCCCCGGATAAAAAAGATAGAGCACTAGCGCATTGATGGTACGTCGTGTATCAACAACATTTAAACCAGCCGGTGTTTTTATACGCCAGACAAATCCAAGCGCAATAAGGGCGATCAGCGGTGCAATGCCACGCTCAAGCGAGAGGAGCAGGTCAGGCAACATGACAAACCACGTTGGGCACCGTATCACCATCCGCTACAGCGAGGATCCGTAGCGGCGAGGAGCGCATGCTTTTCCCAACCGCCCTGCTGCAGAGGGGCTTCATCAGAGCGCTTCTTGCTTGACCGCCTTGCAGCGCCGGCGCTTCACCAGCACCGATTTTTTTAGCTTTCATAGGGGAAAATTTAAATGGTTATCGAAATGAATTACAGGATGAAAAAAGAGGCATCAGCTAACCAGCCCATGCCTCCTCTTGATTTCTGATGGCTCAGAGGTTCTAGCGCGCGCTAATGTAAGCCCACAAAGCCTCAACTTCTTCCGGCGTAACACTGCCTTCCCATGCGGGCATTGCGCCCTTGCCATGTAAAACCGACTGCACAAACCGGGGCTTTTGATCACGCGGAAATGTGCGCAAATCAAATGTCGAGGCGCCGGTATTAACCAGATTTACCCCGTGACAACGCGCACAAGCACTGGCATACACTCGCTTGCCCTGCTTTATTGCATCTGGAGTCGCTACCGAAGTAGGTGCTGCGATCGCTTCTGCAATCGGCGTAGCTACAGCTGACTGCTGGCTTGGAGTTTGCTGCGCTATAGTGGCAGCTGGAGTCACGACCTCAGTTGCAACTTCGGCAACCCCATCCTCAGTCTGAGTTAAAACCGGGGTCACCTCGTGCGCACAGCCACCAGCTAACAATAGTGCGCTCAGCGCAAAACCACGCAAGGCATTCTTGAAATGGAAAAGAGTATTTAGCATCACTTACTCAGCTTGAAAGTCCAAACCGATGAGCCAGGAGGCACATTCGCCAGGTTAGGATCAGCCGAAATTGCTTGATACAAATTAGCCGAGCCGCTGACTACCGTAATGTATTGCTCACCATTACGCTCCCAGGTAATCGGCAAGCTGGTGATGCCCGATCCGGTCTGGAAACTCCAGAGTTTCTTACCGGTATCACTATCCAGTGCGAGGAATTCACCCGTCATCGCGCCAACAAAAACAAGGTCGCCCGCCGTTGCCAAGACGCCACTGAGATACGGAGTATCCAGTTCAATCGACCACTTAGGTTTTCCGGTCAGCGGATCCAGTGCGCGTAACGCACCGCGCTTGCCATCTTCAGGTGCAGGAAAGCCCCCCATCTCAATGCCCAGATACCATGTGCCACGACGGTACTCGGGCTTCGTCGTTTTAAAACGCATGCCCATATTGACGGTGTTAACGTAAGCCAGATTACGCTTCGGGTCAAACGCCATCGGTGCCCAATTTTTGGCGCCAAAAGCGCCGGGCCAGACTTCATGGGACTCTTCAGACTCTAGCGTCGCCTTCACTTTTTTAGTCATTTCCGATTCAATCGGACGGCCCGTTTTCATGTCTATCCCGTTTGCCCAATTCAACTTCTTGGCAAACTGGTTAGCGCGCAGCAATTGACCATTAGTGCGGTCAATCACATAAAAATACCCATTGCGGTTCGCCTGCATGATGACTTTACGCATCTGGCCATCAATCTTGAGCTCTGACTGCACCAATTCATTGACGCCGTCATAGTCGTAGGCATCATTGGGTGTGAATTGATAATACCAAACAAGTTCGCCTGTTTTTGGCCGTATCGCCAGCACCGAGCAAGAGTAAAGATTGTCTTTGCCGACACCACGAGCATTTGCATTCCACGGCCCGCCGTTACCTGTGCCCCAATAGACTAGATCAAGCTCTGGGTCGTAGCTGCCAGTGATCCAGGTAGGTGCACCACCCTTGAGATAAACCCCTTCTGCCCAGGTATCACCATGTTTTTCATTGGGCGCGGGAACCGTCCAGACATGCCAAAGAGACTTTCCGGTTTGCGGATCCAACCCTTCAAGAAAGCCACGGGTACCAAACTCGCCGCCCGAATTACCCACCATTACCACACCATTAGCCACCAGGGGCGCTAATACAAATGCATAACCTTCCTTATAGTCAGCCAGTTTGGTTTCCCACAACAGTTTGCCCGTCTTGATATCCAGCGCCATGACGCGAGCATCCACCGTGGTGCGGAACAATTTGTCGCCATACACCGCCGCGCCACGCGACTGCGCACCACAGCAAAGTGACGCATACACATCCTGCGGCAAACTTACGGGTGTCTTCCATTTCTGGTGCCCTGTCAGCGCATCAATGGCGACTGTCGCTGTATGTGTTGTGACATACATCATGCCATTAACAACGAGAGGTTGTACTGAAGCATTGGCTGAGTGATCCAGGCTCAAGTTCCACACCGGAACCAGCTTGCTAACTGTTTTGCGGTTGATTTTTGCCAGTGGGCTATACCGTTTCTGGTCATAACCCATGCCATAGGTCAGCACATCTTCGGTCGATTTCGCATCATTTCGCAACATCGCATCATCAACCCCTGCGGTTGCAGCAAATAATGGCGCGCTCATCACCATACTGCCCAACAAACCAGCCGCCAGCAAGGTGGCACGTAATAAATGCTTAGTATTTTTCATCACATCTCCTCACGTTACAGAATTTTTATAATCATTGATGCGTTTGGCATTCTGATGCCATTATCATCGTTCGCAAAAATGGCACTCTATACAAATCCGCTTTACGCTTGCAAGCTGCTCGCATCCAGAAATTTATCATAGTGGATATGCGCTTCCGGAATCCCCGCAGCATAAAGCTGCGTCATTGCGGCGTCAATCATTCGCGGCGGGCCGCAAAGGTAAGCATGCCGCGCACCTAACTCCGGCACTTGCGCAGGTACCAAGTATTCGGTCACGAGCCCACGACAGCCCTGCCAATCACTGTCCGCTGGCTCATCAGATAAGACAGGGACAAACTTGAAATTGCCTCTCCATTGTGAGGCGATTTGTTGAATCGCCTCAATTTGATAAAGGTCGCGTTGCGCGCGTGCGCCAAACAGAAACAGTGCGTCCCGCGTAATGCCTTCTTGCAGCGCCGCTTCAAGAATGGAAAGAATCGGTGCCAAGCCGCTCCCCCCGGCAATAAACACGAGCGGCGCATCGTCAGGACGCAACCAGAAATCGCCCCCTGGGCCGCTAACTTCCAACGGCTGGCCAACACGTGATTCAGCAAATAACCAATCGGTGAATGCCCCACCCGGAACATGACGAATGAAAAAAGTCAGCTGCCGCGCACCACCAACGACTGGTGCTGTTGCAAAAGAATACTCGCGGTCGCGATCTGACCCCGCTCGACGCAGACTGGCATACTGCCCCGCAGCATAATTAATCGCACTGCCCGCAAGGTCAAGATCAATTTTTAACTCAACGATATCGTGGGTTAGGGTTTGTTGGGAGGCAATGACACCAGAAGCCGTCACGACTTCATGATGCGGACGATTGACGTCAATTTCCATCTCGACAACGACTTGCGTTCCCGCCGGTACTTTTGCCTGGCAAGCGAGGATATAACCCGCACGTAACTCTTCGCCACTCAGCACATACGAAAAATCACGAATCGCATTCACCTTGCCTGAAATCAAACGACAGCGGCACGACATGCAGGTTCCCACCTTGCAGCTATGCGGAAAATCGTAACCCGCTTCCAACACTGCCTGCAGCATGCTCTGACCCTGGGGAACCTCAACTTCCACCCCCAACGGCTGGACGCGCACCATTGCCGGGCCCTTGGGCTTTCTCTTGAAAAAACTTAGCATTTCATCAACCTTTTATTCTGCTCTAAAGTTAGCCGTCTACCAGCAGCCTAGACAACACCGCGATTTAAAAAAACAATACCAACTATTGCTGGCTGTCCCCTCCCGCCTTCGGGACTACTTCTCTGATGGAAAACCTCGGCCCGCTGCCAAATAAGCCCCTGTGATAATCGCACTTTGCATCATGGTGTGATCAGCAATATTCTTGCCCACAATGTCGAAAGCCGTGCCATGCGCAACCGACAGATGCGTATAAGGCGGGCCAAGAATGATGGCACTGTTGCCTGAAAATCCCCAGGTTTTGATCGCGATATGTCCCTGGTCGTGATACATGGCCAGCACGATATCAAAACGCCCTTCAATACATTGACGGAACACCGTATCAGGACTCATCGGCCCTGTAGCATCAATCCCCTCAGCTCGTACCTGAGCAATGGCGGGAGCGATCTGTTCGCTATCTTCACGGCCCATGGCATGGGGATTTAACCCAGCAACGACAATGCGCGGTTTGGGAATTCCCCATTCACGCATGACCGCATCCAGCTTGCGCAGGGTTAACGCCACCAGATCCTGGCTAATGATGTCGCACACATCCCGTAACGCCATGTGATCGGTCAAATGCGCTACACGCAAAGGCCCGGAAACTAGAAGCAGATAGCTCTCACCGGGTGTCACGCTAATGACCTTATCGAGCGTGCCAGCCATCTTCATCGAGCCGGTGCTAATGGGGCCCATAACAGTTGCCGCAAACTGTCCGCTACGCGCCAACTGATCCGCTTCGTCAAGCCATTCTGCACTAACGCGCCCACCCACGACAGTATCTTCGCCCAAAGGCAGTGCCTCACCATTCATGCGGCCCGTATCAAGAATATCCAGCGTATCCACCCGATCAACGATGCCCGCAGGCACTGTCGCAGGGTTGGTTAGCACATTGATTGTGGCAGTTTTGCCAATAAATCCTAGGGCCCGCTCCATGACTGCCGCGCTGCCAATTAAAACTGGGCGGCATGCCGCGTGAAGTTGCTCCGTTAGCCACGCCTTGGCAATAACCTCAGGACCAATACCGGCGGGGTCACCAATAACAATACCGACAGCGGGGCGTTCTTGTTGAGAAGTCGTCATTCAATACCGCCAATTAGATGTGAAACACATCGAGAACCTGATCGATGCGGTCGTTGAGGACAATGGTTTTCTTGGCATGGATCAGCCAGCTGTCGTTATGCGGCTTGAGGGTGTAATGCGCCGTACCGAAATAGCTACGTACTGCATGCTCGGTGACGGTATGCACTACCCAGTTGGTACGTGCCAACACAACATCGCCTGGCTCGCTGAGATCGATCAGCTGACACTGGTGGCTGGTCCGTGCCAGCGGCGTGCTGGAAGCAGAACGCTCCGTGCGAATGCGAAAAACACGATCCTCCAAACCACCACGGTTTTTGTAGTAGATCAACGAAACATGTTTCGCTGGATCGGTAACCAGTGTGCCATCACTATCCCATGCAGGAACCCAGTAGGCGACATCAGGGGAATACAAAGCCAGCCACGCATCCCAATCTTTATCATCCAGCAGTTTGGCTTCTTGCCCCAGAAAACGCACCACTGAATGCCAAGCCGCCATGGTTACCGTGTGATGCGGATGTTCATTAACAACAGCATTCATTTCCCACTCCTTTGCAGTTCTTTTTGTATGATTTCCTGCATACGCCGCGACCATTCTTCGAGAATGCTGACATAGATACCTTCGTCTGAGACATTGGTGCTACTCATACGCGCCTGAATACCAATTTCCTGGCCCAAAGCGTTGACACCCCGCTCCCAGCGTACCTGGCCCCGCGAAATATCACTGAAAGGCACCGCCTTGGCTTGAAAGCCAATCTGGCAATTGCGGAACTCTGCCAGATCGTCGGGCGTGGCCATGCCACTGGCATTGAAAAAATCTTCATACTGCCGCAGTCGGCTTTCGCGGGCTTTTGCACTCTCCCCCTTCGAGGCAACGCAGTAAGTAATGACTTCTGTGCGATCTACCGACAACGGGCGGAAGACACGTATCTGCGTACTCATTTGGTCCATGATGAAAACATTGGGCATAAGCATGAGGTTGCGTAACCGCTCGGTCATCCATACCGCACGGGCTGCTCCATGTTTCTCAAAGTAGCTGTCGCGAAACTCGAAGTTTGGCCGATCCTGATAGTTCGGATAGACCGCGTACAGCACCGCATGTCCTTGATCAAAAGCGTAAAAGCCACTCGCCCCTTTATCCAGTTTCGAGATATCGTAGGTCTTGGTTTCCGTTGAAGACTGGCCCTTGGCGCGCCGTCCCACCGTCATCAGATAATTGCCGTGAGTCGCTTTGACGTGATAGCCATCCAGGCCATTCTCGGCCTGCAATTTCCAGTTGCCATGGTAGACGTAGGTCGTCTCGCCGGGCAGCACTTCAAGTTCGCCCGTCGGCGATTGATCGACCAGCAGGTCAATAAACGTGGTCGAGCCGTTGAGGTATTCCTTTAACGGCGGCACGTCAGGGTTGAGACTGACCCAGATAAAGCCGCGGTAGCTTTCCAGTTGGGCGACCGGGGTCAGGCCCAGGTGTTTGCGATCGAAGCCAGCGGGGTAGCCACCGTCGGCTTCGTCGGTGACGTTGATGAGTTCGCCTTTCGAGTTGTAGCACCAGCCATGAAACATGCACAGGTGCACTTTCTGGTTGCCTTTGGTGTGGCGGACGAGTTTGGCGCCACGGTGGGCGCACACATTGAGAAAGCCGTGAATCTTGCCGTCTGCGTCGCGGGTCAGGACGACGGGTTGCCGACCCACGTTGATGGTGAAGTAGTCGTTGGGGTTGGGGAGCTGGCTTTCATGCGCCGCATAGACCCAGCCGCCTTCGATCATGTGTTCCAGCTCCAGCTCGAACAGCGCCGGGTCCGTGTAGATGTTACGTGCGCCAAGCGCGATATCACCCGGGCCATTGACAACAACCCGGTTTTCCAGATCACTGAGTAACTGACGCAGTTTGTCTTGCTTGAGTGCGTCGGCAGATAAAGGGGCGTTCATGGTGTGTCTCCTCTCAGGGGTTTAGTTGGAGAATGGTTAGGGACACTTGCAATGAGCTTGGTTACCGTCTCCCCAGCACCGACTTTTTACGCCGCCCAACCTGCGTCGATATTGGCTTTCTTCGCCAGTTCTTTTTCTGCCGGACTGGCAAATTCACTATCCCACCGGGCGAGATGGCGCCGCATGACACGGTGCCACAGCGGGGGGACTAGCGAAAGGAAAAAATATCCTATCGCACTACCCACCAACGGTGCATCTTTAAAGGCGGGCAATTTCCAGTAAGGCGTGGTTGGATCAATATGGTGTTGCGAATGGGTGACAATTTCAAACGTGAGCACCCGAGAAACAGGCCGTGTGTGGTTCAACGCATGGCGCTTTTCAATCGGCGTACCGGGCACGCGTTGCAGCCCGTAATGTTGCACATAACTGAAGATCGTCACAATGGCACTACCCAGCAAGGCTGTCAAGGCAGCGATCAACACACCGCGCCAGCCATCAGCGAAATAAAACACACCCAATAGCGATACCGCACCGACCCATTGCCAGAACACCCGGGAGCTGGGCGAAAACCAGACCGACTTGCCATATCCCGCCATCCGCCGACGTTCCTGCGCAAAGCTGTTGGTATGAATGAAAATAAACAGGCGCAAGATAAACGGATAAACCGCCTCCCCCCGCCGCGGGGTATCGACATCCAGCGCCGATGAGGTTTCGACATGGTGATTCTTGTTATGCTCCAGCTCGATGTAGCTGGTCAGGAACAGGTTGGAAAGTACCCCGCCGAGAAAACGCGAAACCGGCTCTGACCGATGAAACATTTCATGGCCAATAGGCAAACCAACGGCTGCCGTAATGATAGCCATTGACGTTATCGCGCCAATGATTTCGACCACACCCGGATGCCGGCTCACGAAAATCCAGTAGGCTACCCAAAGAAAGGCAATCGGCACGATCTGGAAAAAAAGCATAAAAAGCGCACCAGGCGTTGACATTCGACGCACAGAAAAATCAAAGTCCATCAATATGTCGGGAATAGCCATCACCGCAAACAAGATAAGCCCCATCCATACCCACACCCCGCCGGCCAGCACACCGATTCCGGTTAGGGTCAGCACAGCCGATGGCAGCAAATATTTCAGATAATCCACCTTCTTCTCCTTTTTTCTTGGTTTTTACAGGATAAACAACAAATTTTTTCCGCGAACAAACCGCTCTTCAAAATCGACCACACGCTGCAATAGCTTTAATCGTCCATCCACACCACGCCGCAGGATATCTTCTCGGCCATAGGCATAGCTCATCTGCTCATAGACCATCCGATTACGCGTGACCATGCAGTTTGAATAGACCCGATATTCGCCTGCCCGCTCACCTTCAAACCCTTCAATGTTGCCGACAATGCGTCGCAGCCGATTGGGTGGGTCGGCAACCCACTGCATACCATTCTCGCACAATTCAACTCGGTGTGCAAGATCGGCATAGTTATCGTCAAAGAAATACACTTCCTTGTCGCCACTGCCTCGCGTGTCTTTGCGGTAACGCAACTGACGGCTAAAGACCTGATATGTAATCTCGGCATCAACCATCGTTTCCAGCCACTCACGCTCTTGTTCAGAATCAATCAGCCGCGCTTCGCGAAACAAAAACCGTTCAATCTCATCCCGTACTTCACGAGTGACTTCTCGCTCATTATTATGCTTTGTCAAAATCCACTCCTTTTTTTCGGCTTGAATTACAGAACCCAACTAACGCTCAAGATGGGCTTTTTTCCACTTTGATGAATTAGCACGCAGCTCATCCCAACTTTCAGCCACCAGCATTTCCTGGTAATAACGATAGAACCCGCGGTGAGATAGCTCATTGATCATCGCATCACTCACGACACCGGGCATCACCACATCTTCCCGTTCACGACCCAGGCCCATTTGAGCATTGAGTGTTCCACGGCGCGTCACCAGGCCATCATTAGACTGAGTCATCGACTCCATATTGTCGGTGTCTTCGGATTCGAGCATGCCCGCCGTGCCGAATGTCTGGTTCATGTTTCTGGCGATAATCCGCTTCAACTCTTTGGGCATATCTTTTTCGACCCATGTCCACGTCAAGGCTTCAATCGCGCCCGGGCCGCGTGGCAACCAAACCTTGAAGGTATTGGGGCCGACAAGAAATGAATTGTTGGGGAAAATCGTGCCATCCCAGGCAGAGTTGTAAAACTTGGCACGCACCTCGCCTAGCCGCTCTGCCACTTTGGGCGTCTGTGCAGCAAGCCACGCCAGCAACATCTCGTTTTCACGCGCGGTAGCATAAATACCACCGCGACCACCATAAGTAATCGCCGCACCATGCCCGCCTCGGCTCGTAAAATGCATCCCCATGACTTCTGCCGGCGCGGGCAGCGACGCATTGCCTTGCAACGCCATCAGCGGCGATTGGGAAAACAGCACCTGTGTTGATGAGGCATGTGTCCAGCCCACGTGATACATATCACCAATAAAGTTTTCGCCCGGCGTTTTCCAGTTGCAATACAGCATCGAGCGGCTAGGCGGGCCAATCAATTCAGTGCCTCCCGGTGCGTCCATCCAGGCTTCAAGATACCAGGCAGCTTCACCGAGATATTCGCGTAGCGAAGGTGCCTGCGGATCAAAGCAGCCATAGATAAAACCGCAAAAACTATCCACTAACGCAACCTCTACAAGGCCATGCGTGAATTTATCGAGTTGATTGTTATAAACCTCTTTTTCCAGGGGGACGCCTTGCAGCGAGCCATCAATGCCATATGCCCAGCCGTGGTAACTACATACAAAACTACGCGTATTCCCCGCTTCAGCCGCACAAACCCGGGCACCGCGATGCGAGCATGAATTGACAAAAGCGCGCACCTTGCCATTCTGCTGGCGCACGACAATGACATTATCCTGACCCATCTTGGTTGTGATGAAGTCCCCCGTATTGGGTATCAAGCTCTCGTGCGTCAGAAACAACCAGCAGCGCGCAAAAATGCGCTCCATTTCCAGATCATAAATAGCTTGATCATGAAAAATTCGCCGACTTTGAATCCCGTCTTTCGTATTTATCAGCTTACTGACATCAACCATTCGCCGCCTCTTTGGGAAAATTTATCGGAAACAATCAATCCGCCAGGCCTAATGCCTTAAGACCCGCCTGAGCGCATTCTGTATCTTCATCTTCCAGCGCGCCAGACACGCCGATACCACCGATTATTTGGCCATCCACAATAATCGGCAAGCCACCACCAAAAGCGGTAAAACGCGGGCGTAGCGGCACGCCCTGTTGCACCGCTTCGGAATGTGCTTTAAGTGCCTCATGCCACATGCCTGTTGGCATACCAAAACCTGCAGCGGTGTAGGCTTTATCAATGGCAATATCTATTGAATGCAATGGTGCCCCTGGCATACGCAAAAAAGCCACCAGCAAGCCGCCACGATCCACAACTGCCGCATTCACACGCAACCCCATGGCAACTGCCTTTTCAATCGCTGCCTTTACCGCGTCATTAGCGGCTGCCCAATCGATGATGGGTTGATTCACAAAACATGGCTTGCTCATTTTCTCTCCCTGAATAATTTTTTATTAAAATCTAAGTGCTACGCACGGTTACCAAACCATGCTCAGTTTGGTCATGTCTTTTATAAGACAAGTATGCAACTCAGCGCCGTCTAGGTCAATTCGCCATTTCTGATACGCCTTATTTAATCAGCAAATAGAGGCTGCTACCCAATCCTCAAGCAGGTTCTATAGTACAAATAAAAAGCGGCAACCTGTACAGGCTGCCGCTTTTTTTATTACGCTGCATTAAAACATTGCTATCGATCAACGACGCAAAAAGTCGGCGTTGGTGATACGGCAACGATGCACTTAACCATTAACTTAAACCGGCGTATAAACGCTGGAGAAAGAATCTACCCACTCACGCGCGGTGTAAAAAATTCCGCGTGCCATTTCTTCTTCCACCCAGGTGATCACCGGCATATCGGGGTGTGCTGCATAGCCCATGCCGGCGAAGGTTTCGTTACGGATGCCGTTCGGGTCAAAAAAGTAAATGGTCTCGCCACGCGTAATGCCATGGCGCGAGGGCAATAGCTCAATCTTCACGCGATTTTTGGACAAAATATCACCCGCATGCAGAATGTCATGCCAGCCGTCAAGAAAGAACGACAGGTGGTGAAAGCCATCAGTCGGTGCGCCAACAATCGCAATGTCATGCGGCTTGACGGTACGCGTCATGAAAGCGGCAGCCATGACTTTGTGACCTGGCCCGACCATCGCTTGCTCGGTCAGACGAAAATCCAGCGCACCTTTTAAGAAGTCATGGCAATCAGCCACATGGTTAATGCCTTTTTCTGGATTCAACTCGCCCAGAATCAGGCAATGATCCAGCCAATGCGCGCCAATGCCATGCTTTGAATCTGGCCATGGATCAGGGTTCATTACGCCCACATCTTTGCCCAGGAAATCTTTCTGTGCAAAAAGATACATCCGCTGTCCACTAGGCAGCATAAAACTGATCGAGCGGCCACAAAAAGCGAGCTCGCCTGCGGCATGTTTGCTCACTGCAACGCCTGCATCCGCCACGCGCTTACCCAGCACGTCCAGATCGGCATCGTTTTCTACTTTATAAGCAATGTGGTCAAGCTGTGCACGGTCAGATGGTTTGAGCACGACAGAATACTTGTCCCATTCATCCCAGCATTTCAAATACGTGGTGCCATCGCTGTCACGATGGGTAACATCCATGCCAACCACCTTCGTATAGTGGTTAACAGAGGCAGCGATGTCCATCACGCGCAAAGCAACGTGACCAATTCGGGTAACTCCCATGAGAATCTCCTTCGTTTTATATGATTTGATTGGTAAAACTAATTCGACAAAATCTTTTGCGCAAAGCCTGAGCAGTCGAAGCTTACACCTTGGCAGGTGGTGAAAAAATCCCCCCGGCTTCCGGTATGGCGTAGCGCCCTCGATAAAACATCAACGGCAAAGCCAACTCATTCACGCTAAAACGCTCTACACGCCCGATCATTATGACATGGTCGCCGCCCTCAACACAGCGTTCTGTCGAACATTCAAACACCGCTGCGCACCCCGGGAACAAGGGCACTTCACCCAGCCCATGTTCAAACTCGACACCATCAAACTTTTCAGTTGATGGACGCGCAAAACGATCAGACAATGCTTGTTGGTCAGCCGCCAACACATGCACAGCGAAGTGTTTTGACTCGGTAAATGCAGAAAAACTAAACGCCTTTTTACCGATACTCCACAACACGAGTGGCGGATCAAGCGAGAGTGAATTAAAGCTGTTGGCTGTCACGCCAATATAGCCACCCTGCGCTTCTCTTGTCGTGATGATGGTCACGCCCGTAGCAAAGCTGCCCAGCGCATTACGAAACTGTTTTGGATCCATAGCCATAGCGGTGATTTCTTTATTTGATAAATTAAAGCGTTAATAAATTACAGATCGTCGCCACCTGCCGTGGTCATAAAACCACGCATGCCGATACCACCATCCGTGTTGATAAAGGCACCCGTAGTCGCCGATGAATTAGCGCGTGACGCCAGCAA
>DIUK01000012.1 GCA_002422995.1 Rhodocyclaceae bacterium UBA6160 | reverse complement strand
AATCCGCCAGCTTGCGCTCGATCAGCCGCGACGTGAATTCGAGTGTTTCTGTCGAAGGCACATCAGCCGGGTTATGCGTCGTCTCAGCAAGTAAATGCAGTGGTGGCAAAACACCGCTCGGCGCATCAAAAAATAGAGGCGATTGACGCTCTTTTTCAACCCGAGCCATGGCTTTGGGAGCCATCGGAATATCCATGGCCAAAGGCTCGATTTTCAACGGTGGCAGGGGACTCTCTTCAATTTTCCGACGCTCGATTTCAACAACAGCTTCGCGCTGATCTGCCACCTGCTTGCCATAACGACGATCCTGCCAACGCTCCCACAATAGCTGCAAACCCTGCCAGGTAGCCTCCAGCAAAGCGCCGACTTTTTCAGCGATCATCGTCCATGATGCCCCCATGAACAAGCTGAATCCGACCATCATTAGCACCAACAGCACCAGCGTACCACCCGAAAACCCCAGAAACTTTGTGGCTAGCTGATTAATTTCCCAACCCAGCAAACCACCGGGGGCTAGTGGCAATGCAGTTTTCGCGCTCCAAAAACGCATGGCTTCGATGCCTGCACTGGCTAACAACAAGACAACAAAACCAAGCACAGCTAACAGCAACGAACGACGATCAACCTCAAACAAGTGATTGACACGGTGATATCCGCGCGCCAGCAAAAAGAAAGGCAAAACCACCAACCACCAGGCAGAAAAACCCAGCAAATAAAGCAGTAAATCAGACACCCAAGCCCCCAAGCGACCGCCGGGGTTCATCACTTCAGTGACTGTTGACGCATGAGACCAACCCGGATCTGCAATGTTAAATCCGAATAAAATAATACCAAGATATATCCCTAAAAGCCCTACCAATAACCAGCGTGCTTCTTGCACCACTGCGCCCACTTTTTCCGGTAATGGCTTACTCGACGTAGCTCTTGATATGCTCATGAATAGGGGCTAAAGGGACAATAGTAAAAAAATAAAAAGACGGGATTTTCTCGGCAAGTCAGAAACCAGGATCAATCAAGACATCATAAAGGCACTAAACCGCTAAAAGCCTCTCGTTTAAAACGGCTAAAACACCAAAAAGCAATATTTCTCAAAATCATTTCTCCAAACAATCACGGAATATGATCGGGTGGCACAGTACTGGCAGATGTCGCGGCTGATGCTGTTCCAAGCACACCCTCTTGAACTTCTTGAGCACTCTCTACATCGACTGTTTTTCCATCAGCTAGCAATGCCTCTTCTGTACGCTTATTCATGATCACAATGCTTATGCGCCGGTTAATTGGGCTTTATGCAGAATCACTTTGTGAAAGCGCAGAGACCAGTTCAGCTTCACCGAGTGAAATACCACAGCGAACCGCAATGTCTGCAGCCGACAACCCCTGTTGCGCTAATGCAACTGCCTCAGCATAGGCTGGCGAGACGTTATGCACCACAGTCAGCTGACGCACCTCGGTAGTCAATTGGGCAACGGCCGATCTCAACTGCTGCACTTCCTTTTGCAGAGATGCAACCTCGACATCCAAGCCGCGCTTAATCTGCTCTTGCCTGAGCTGCTCTCCAAAATCCGGTAATACTTGCTCATCTTCAGAGGCTGTGGCACTTGGCATAGCCTCCCCAGCTAACACCGCCTCCGACTCGAACTCAGACACCGACGCGCTATGCAAGGTAATGTTCTGTACGGTTTTTTCTTGTTGATGTATCTTTTTGGTTCGGCGACGAAAAAGAAAAAAGCCCCCTGCAGAAAGCACTGCAATCACCAGCCCATAAGCTAGCATGGCAGAAACTGACCAATCACTCCTCAAAACCGTTTAACTCGCTTTTGCATATATTTTTGCATGTCTGCAAGACGTCGCACGCCTGCAAGAAAAGCCCCCTCTAAAACAAGCTGTCACGTATTAACAAAGCAAAATTTTCAGCCATAGTACTATGGATAGCTTTACGTTATCAGGCTGATGCCAAGCCGGTCAGGCGTGTGAGCGCTTCGCGATATTTGGCGGCCGTTTTTTCAATCACCTCGGCAGGCAGACGTGGCCCTGGCGCTTGCTTGTTCCAGTCCAGCGCATCCAGATAGTCACGTACAAACTGTTTGTCAAAACTAGGTGGGCTAATGCCGATCTGATATTCGCTCGCAGGCCAAAAGCGGGAAGAATCCGGCGTTAAAACTTCATCAATCAAGTACAGGCGACCTTCTTTATCCTGACCGAATTCAAACTTGGTGTCAGCAATGATGATGCCATGCACGCGCGCAAACGCAGCGGCTTCGCGATACAGACGAATAGTGGTTTCTTTGACTTTTTTGGCCAGATCAGCGCCGATGAGCTTTTCTACCGTGGCGTAGTCAATGTTTTCATCGTGGTCGCCCATTTCAGCCTTGGTGGCCGGGGTAAAAATCGGCTCCGGCAGTTGCTGGGCAAGTTGCAACCCGGCGGGTAGCGCAATGCCGCACACAGCACCAGTGGCCTGGTAATCCTTCCAACCCGAACCAATCAGATAACCCCGCGCAACCGCTTCAATCGGCAGGGGTTTCAAGCGTTTGACCACCACTGAGCGACCGCGCACCTGGTCTTTTTCTTCTTCCGTTTCGACTACCGACTCAGGATCAATACCTGTGAGCTGATTGGGAATGACATGCGATAACTTGCCGAACCAGAAGTCAGCCACAGCGGTCAGCACTGCACCTTTGCCGGGAATAGGATCGGGCAGAATCACGTCGAACGCCGAGAGGCGGTCAGAGGTTACGATGAGCAACAAATCGCCGCTCACCGCATAAATATCACGCACTTTGCCACGCGCCAACAGCGGCAGGCTGATTAAGGAAGATTCAAACAGGGCGGGTTGTGTCATGGATAATCTCAACAGAATAAAAATGGATCACGAAGGTTGCAGCTTGCGTATTTTGTGTCGGGTTTTGCTTCTTTTGCCAAATCAGCGCCGTGTTACCAGCGCCGACTTTTTCGCATTCCGCACATGAATCGGCCATGCCAGCGTAAAGCGTATTTTATTTAACAATGGCATTGAGCTCGCCGCGGGTGTAACGCGCGGCCATTTTCTCCAGCGCAATCGGCTTGATCTTGCCCGCCTGTCCCGCGCAGCCAAAGGCTTCGTAGCGCGCAACGCAAATAGCCTTCATGGCTTTCCTGGTTTCACCCAAGTATTTGCGCGGGTCGAATTCCTTTGGATTTTCAGCCATGAAGCGACGGATTGCTGCCGTGGAGGCCATGCGCAAATCGGTATCGATATTGATCTTGCGCACGCCATGCTTGATGCCCTCGACAATTTCTTCCACCGGCACGCCATAGGTTTCGCCCATCGCGCCACCATATTGGTTGATGATAGCCAACAGATCCTGCGGCACCGAGGATGAACCATGCATCACCAAATGCGTGTTCGGAATGCGCTCGTTGATTTCCTTGATGCGATCAATCCGCAGCACAGCGCCCGTGGGTGGGCGGGTGAATTTGTACGCACCGTGCGAAGTGCCTATGGCAATGGCCAACGCATCAACGCCCGTAGCCTTGACGAAATCGGCCGCCTCATTCGCATCGGTCAGCAGCTGATCATGCGAGAGCACGCCTTCGGCGCCATGACCATCTTCTTTTTCGCCCATACCTGTTTCCAGAGAACCCAGGCAACCCAGCTCACCCTCTACCGAAACTCCGACCGCATGAGCCATGTCAACCACGCGACGGGTGACATCGACGTTGTAGTCAAACGAGGCGGGCGTTTTGGCATCTTCTTTTAACGAACCATCCATCATCACGCTGGAAAAATTCATGCGCATGGCCTGGATGCAAATGGCCGGACTCGCGCCGTGATCCTGATGCATCACCACGGGAATATCCGGGTTAGCTTCCACCGCCGCTTCAATCAAATGCCGCAAATAAGCTTCACCCGCATATTTTCGCGCACCGGCCGAGCCCTGCATGATGACGGGACTGTTGGTCTCGGCAGCCGCTTCCATGATGGCTTGCACCTGCTCCAGGTTGTTCACGTTGAAGGCGGGCAGGCCGTAACCGTTTTCTGCCGCATGATCGAGTAATTGACGCATAGATACGAGAGCCATTTGAATCTCCTTGGAAAAAATCAGACATTTGGTCGTCGGTGTTCGCCGACTTTGACCAGTTTCAAAGTATTTGTGCCGCCTGCCAGACCGATCGGCTCACCTATGGTGAGGACAATCAAATCGCCCTCTTCCACGGCTCCCGCGGCAAGCAGGGTTTCTTCAGCTTGCCAGAGTAACTCATCACGATCCTGCGCAACAAAATTGGTAATCAACGGAAACACATCACGAAAAATACTCACTCGGTAACGCGTGCGGCTGCGCGGCGTCAACGCATAAATGGGCACGCCTGAATTGATGCGGCTCATCCACAACGCCGTAGAGCCGGAATCGGTCAATGCAGCAATCGCCTTGACTTTCATATGCACCGCAGTAAACAAGGTCGCCATGGCAATGGATTGATCAATGCGGGTAAACGTGCGATCCAAAAAGTGAGCATCCACTTTAACTTCATGCGAGCTTTCAGCAGCCACGCACACTCGCACCATCGCTTCTACTGCGGCCACGGGATACGCACCGGAAGCAGTCTCGGCAGACAACATCACGGCATCCGTGCCATCCAGCACGGCGTTCGCCACATCGGACACTTCGGCACGCGTTGGCACCGGGCTGGAAATCATCGACTCCATCATTTGTGTGGCGGTAATGACAAAGCGATTGGCCTCGCGCGCCATGCGGATAATGCGCTTTTGCAAAGCAGGCACTGCCGCATCGCCCACTTCAACGGCCAGATCGCCGCGCGCCACCATCACGCCATCGGTGGCATGCAGAATATCCTGCAGATTATCGATTGCCTCAACGCGCTCGATTTTTGCGATGACCAGCGCATCTGACCCCGCCTCGTGCAATAGTTGCCGCGTCTGCCGCATGTCGGCACCCGTCTTGGGAAAAGACACCGCAACAAAATCGACTTTCAACGCGGCGGCTGTCTTGATGTCCGCCATATCCTTGGGTGTTAACGCCGGGGCCGACAACCCGCCGCCCTGCTTNNCTTGTTGATGCCCTTGTTGTTCGACAACTCGCCATCATGCCGGTTGCGACAATGGATTTCGCTGCCCTCGATACTCTCTACGTCAAACACCGTGCGGCCATCGTCCAGCAACAGCACATCGCCCGCCGTCACATCATCCACCAGTTCAGGATAATCCAGACCCACACGCGTCGCATCGCCCAAAGCGCAAGCGGCATCCAGGATGAAATGCTGGCCCGCATTGAGCGCTATTGGCCCGGCAGCAAACTTGCCGATGCGGATTTTCGGCCCCTGCAAATCAGCCATCACGCCAACGGTTCGTCCTATATGATGCGCTGCTGCACGCAAGGTTTCCACGCGCTGCCGATGGTCATCTGCCGTACCATGCGAAAAATTCAGCCGCACCACATCCACGCCTGCTGCCACCAATTCAGCCAATCGCTCTGCGCTGCCAGATGCCGGGCCGAGGGTCGCTACGATTTTGGTGGCGCGCTGCATGGCAAAGGTTCAAATCAACTTTTACTGGTTGGCGCGCTGCTCAAGAATCTCAACGGCAGGCAGTTTCTTGCCCTCAAGAAACTCCAGAAATGCACCGCCCGCTGTTGAGACATAGCTCACCTTGGTGCCAAATTTATTGATTGCCGCAATCGTGTCGCCGCCACCGGCCAGCGAAAAAGCCTTGGCGTCGGCAATTGCATGCGCCAGCGTTTTGGTGCCACCGGAAAACTGTTCAATCTCAAACACGCCGACCGGGCCGTTCCAGACGATAGTGCCCGCCTGCGCCACAATTCTGGATAGCTCTTGCGCCGCCACCGGGCCAATATCCAGAATCATGTCGTCATCCATCACATCATCAACGCTTTTCACCGTTGCCACAGCAGTGGCTGAAAACTCCTTGGCACAGACCACTTCCGCAGGCAGGGGCACTTTTACCTTTTGCATCACCCGGCGCGCGGCTTCAACCAGATCCGGCTCGGCAAGCGATTTACCAATCTTCTTGCCTGCCGCCAATAAAAACGTGTTGGCAATGCCACCGCCCACAATCAGGTGATCCACCTTATCCGCCAGTGACTCCAGTACGGTCAGTTTGGTGGACACTTTAGAACCGGCAACAATCGCCACCAGCGGATGCGCGGGTTTAGCCAATGCCAGGGTCAAAGCATCCAGCTCAGCGGCAAGACAAGGCCCGGCACAAGCTACCGGCGCATATTTACCCATGCCATACGTGGTGGCCTCCGCACGATGCGCGGTGCCAAAAGCGTCATGCACCCAGATGTCGCACAGCCGGGCGAGTTTTTGCGCCAGTGCATCGTCGTTCTTTTTCTCGCCTTTGTTGGCGCGGCAGTTTTCCAGCAACACCAACTCACCTGGCTTTACTGTCACGCCATCCACCCAGTTTTGCACCAGCGGCACCGGGCGACCGAGCAGTTCAGCTAGCCGCGCAGCGATAGGGGCGAGCGAATCTTCGGCCTTGAGTTCGCCTTCTGTCGGGCGGCCAAGGTGAGATGTCACCATCACTGCCGCGCCGCCATCCAGCGCATAGCGGATGCCCGGCAACGCTGCGCGAATGCGCGTGTCGTCGGTAATTTCGCCATGCTCATCCTGCGGCACATTCAGGTCAGCGCGGATGAATACGCGCTTGGCTGAAACATTCAATTCAGTTAGTTTTTTGAAGTTCATTGATTAACCTTTGGCTGCATCACCGTATTACCAGCGCCGACTTTTTGAGGTTCGTTATTTGCCAATCACGCGCGTCATTTCCAGCACCTTGTTCGAATAGGCCCACTCGTTGTCATACCAGGCGACGATCTTGACGAAAGTGCTATCCAGCGCAATACCGGCTTCGGCATCAAACACCGAGGTGCAAGTTTCATCGCGGAAGTCGGTGGAAACGACTTTCTCTTCGGTGTAACCCAGCACGCCTTTCATGGCGCCTTCAGAGGCCGCTTTCATGGCAGCGCAAATCTCGGCATAGGTGGCTTCCTTGTTCAACTCCACCGTAAGGTCAACGACGGACACGTCCGACGTCGGCACGCGGAACGACATGCCCGTGAGCTTCTTGTTCAATTCAGGAATCACCACGCCAACAGCTTTAGCAGCGCCGGTTGAGGAAGGAATAATATTTTCCAGAATCCCCCGGCCACCGCGCCAATCCTTATTGGATGGACCATCCACGGTTTTTTGCGTAGCCGTAGCGGCATGCACTGTCGTCATCAGGCCGCGCTTGATACCCCAGATGTCGTTCAATACCTTGGCTACCGGCGCCAAACAATTGGTGGTGCAGGATGCATTGGAAACAATGGTCTGCCCGGCATAGGTTTTATCATTCACGCCAAACACAAACATCGGCGTATCGTCTTTCGAAGGTGCCGACATGATGACTTTTTTCGCGCCCGCTGATATGTGTAATGCCGCTGTTTCCTTGGTCAGAAAAAGCCCGGTAGATTCGATGACCACATCGGCATTGACCTCATTCCATTTCAGTTCTGCAGGGTCTTTGAGCGCAGTCAGGCGAATTTTCTTGCCATTCACAATCAGCGTGTTGCCTTCAACCGAAACCTCGCCCTTGAAGCGGCCATGCACCGAATCATATTTGAGCATATAGGCCAGATAATCCGGCTCGAGCAGATCATTGATACCGACAATTTCGATATCAGAAAAATTTTGTACCGCAGCGCGGAACACCATGCGGCCGATGCGGCCAAATCCGTTAATGCCAACCTTGATCGTCATGTAAAACTCCTGAAATAAAAACTAGACAAGACCTTTTACCGTAGCGACCACTCGCTCTACGGTAAAGCCAAACTCCTTGAACAACGCACCCGCAGGTGCCGACTCACCAAAGCGGTCCAAGCCAATGACCGCACCTTCCAGCCCAACATATTTATACCAGCCATCCGTCACCCCGGCTTCGATCGCCAC
>DIUK01000002.1 GCA_002422995.1 Rhodocyclaceae bacterium UBA6160 | reverse complement strand
GTGACGATCTCATGGTAGTCCCGCGCGGCCACGGCATGGCGGACTTGCATGGCATTACGCGTAAATTCAGCAGCAGGCATCATGGCTGTGCGGGCGACAGGCGGATTTGACGGGATATTGTCGTAACCATGCAGGCGGGCAATTTCTTCGATCAAATCCTCTTCAATTTCAATGTCAAAGCGAAACGAAGGTGGCGTGACAACCAAATGATCGCTCACCGACTCAATCCGCAAACCCAGACCGGTGAGCAACGCGACGGCACGCTCGGCAGATACTTCAATGCCGAGCACTTTGCTGACTCGCGCTGCGCGCAAGGTAACGGGCGAACGCGTTGGCAGATGCCCGGCCGACACTGCCTCGACAACCTCACCAGCTTGCCCGCCACAGCAGGCAATGATTAACTCAGTGGCACGTTCAATGGCTTGTTGCGGCAAATTAAAATCAACCCCGCGCTCAAAACGATGCGAAGCGTCGGAAGAAAAGCCCAAGATTCGCGCTTTACCTGCAATCGCGGCAGGGGTGAAAAAGGCGCTCTCCAAAAAGATGTCCGTCGTTGCAGTGGTGACACTGGAGGCCTCGCCACCCATCACGCCAGCCAGAGCCAGGGCTTGCTGCTCGTCCGCAATCAACGTCATATCGGCTTGCGGCTCGATATCCATGCCATTGAGCAGCACCAGACGCTCCTGTGCCGTGGGGTAACGCACATGAATGACACCCGACAACTTGGCATTATCAAACGCATGCAGGGGTTGACCAAGCTCCAGCATGACGTAATTGGTGATATCCACCGCTGCAGAAATGGCACGAATGCCACTGCGCTCTATGCGTTGCTTAATCCACTCAGGCGTGGGTGCCAAGGCATTGACGCCACGCACCACGCGACCACAATAACGCGGGCAAGCACTGGGCGCATCCAAAACAATGGCACGTTTTTCAGCATGTGTTGCTGCCACGGGCAAGCGCTCAGGCAAGGTAAGCGGCGCGCCCGTCAAAGCCGAAAGCTCACGTGCGATGCCTAGCAGCGAGAAGCAATCGGCACGATTCGGCGTTAGTTTCAAGGTGATCAGATGATCATCAAGATTCAATGCCGTGCGTATGCTCTCGCCGACCTTCATCTCGGCTGGCAAAATCAGCAATCCCCCGTGATCTTCCGCAATGCCCAACTCACGCGCCGAGCACAGCATGCCAAAGCTCTCCAGACCGCGCACTTTGGCTTGTTTGATTTCCATACCCGGCAAGCTCGCACCCACCGTGGCACAGGGCACTTTAATCCCCACAGCGACGTTCGGTGCGCCACACACAATGTGCAATGCTTCGCCCTGCCCTGCATCTACGGTGCATACATTGAGCTTGTCGGCATTCGGATGCTTTTCTACCGTAAGCACGTGCGCCACCACGACGCCTGAAAAAGCAGGCGCGACAGGTTTGACTTCTTCAACTTCCAGCCCGGCCATGGTTAGTACGTGGCAGAGCTCATCGGTGGTTAAAGGTGGATTACACAGACTGCGCAGCCAGGATTCAGAAAATTGCATGGTGGCGTGAAAAACCTAAGCGTGAATGGAGGGCAAATTAACCGGGGCTAATTTCAAAGTTAACTGCAAGGTTTAATTGAATTGCGACAAAAAACGCAAATCGCCTTCAAAGAAAAGGCGCAAATCGGGAATGGAATAACGCAGCATGGTCAGTCGATCCGGCCCCATGCCAAAGGCAAAACCGGTGTATTTTTCCGGATCAAACCCGCCAAAGCGCAACACGTTCGGATGCACCANNACCATGCCGCAACCGGCGATTTCCAGCCAGCGTCCCTGCAAAGCGCCGCTGGTAAAAGCCACATCAATTTCAGCCGATGGCTCGGTGAAAGGAAAAAAGGATGGACGAAAGCGTACGGTCATATCGTCTGACTCAAAAAAGCGGCGCAGAAAATCTGCCACCACGCCTTTAAGATCAGCAAAACTCACGTTTTCACCAATCCATAAGCCTTCAACCTGATGAAACATCGGTGAATGCGTGGCATCCGAATCCACGCGATAAACCCGCCCTGGGCAGATCACACGCAGCTCAGGCAGTGCATCCAGATGCTTGTAGCGTTTTACGTGCGCGAGCATTGTGCGCACTTGTACGGGACTGGTGTGCGTGCGCAGCAACACATCTTCCTGCACTTTGCCATCAGCGCCTTTGAGATAAAAAGTATCGTGCATTGAACGCGCAGGATGATTTTCGGGCGTATTCAATGCCGTGAAATTGTGCCAATCGGACTCAATCTCCGGGCCATCGGCGACATCAAAGCCTATCGAACGAAAGAGCTGTTCAATGCGCTCCAAACTTTTGGTCACGGGATGCAAACTGCCTTGCGGCATGCCGCGCCCGGGCAAGGTGACATCCAGTGCTTCCGCAGCTAACTGGGCTTCTAACTGAGCGTTTTTAAGTTCATCGCGCCGTGTCACGAGCGCCGACTCTATGCGCGCTTTTGCGACATTGATAGCCGCCCCGGCAAGCTTGCGCTCCTCGGCCGGCAACTTGCCCAGCCCCTTGAGCAAAACGGTCAGCGAACCTTCTTTACCAAGATAGACGGCTTTGGCATCTTCCAATTTGGCTGATTCATTGGCCGCTGAAAAATCAGCGATGGCGGCGGTGGCAAGTTGCTCTAAATGCTGATCCAGGTTATCCATTGCTCATTGAAGTTGCGAAGATAATTAACAGATACGGCAAAAATACATCACCAAAATAAATTTCAATCAGTCAATCTAAATCAACTTGCCGAAACTTACACGATCAATTCACCAGTAAAAAAGGAGGCCCCAACAGCCTTGGGCCTCCCTGCTTGGCGAACGCCGCGATTAAGCGGACAGTTGAGCCTTGGCTTGATTGGCCAGCGCCGCAAACGCAGGCTTGTCAAACACAGCCAAATCAGCCAATACTTTACGATCCACTTCGATGGATGCTTTTTTCAAGCCATTCATCAAGGTGCTGTACTTCAT
>DIUK01000142.1 GCA_002422995.1 Rhodocyclaceae bacterium UBA6160 | reverse complement strand
ACAGATGCCTTTACCGGGCGCTTACTGTCTATTCGAACTTATATACCACCCATGGCGCATTTTTTACCTTTTCTTGTTGCCGCGCTCTCACCCTCTTCAGCCAGGATTCCTGCCCGAAAAGCGGCATCCCGGCGCTGCAAAGCTGAGCGCTTCAGGCCTGACCGCTTGAGCGCAGTACTGCATCTAGCCAGCCTTACCGTGCCAGCAGTTAACCCAAGGGATGGCCACTCAAGCCAAATTGCGTACGGCCGTAGAACATCATGTGATCTTCATACGCTTGGCCTACTTGCAATGACACCATGAGCAAATCCCGCGCAAACACTTCCACGATATCGCCTTTGTAAGTGGCCGCACCACCCAGTAACTCCAATGCGCGAATGCCCGTTTGCAGACCAGTTCTGCAAATCGACGATCGCCACGCGCCCAGGCGGCTTTCTTCTTGTGGCGTGCAAGCGGTTTTGCCTTCAGCGCACCAATCCTCGAGTTGCTGGATATACCGTTCGTGCAATGCTCCTGCCTGCTCGATTTGCGTCACCAATTCGCCTAAATTGCGCTGTGCTACTGGCGACTCCCATTCTTGTCCGCCAAGCAGGACACGCTGACGCGCTCGAATACGTGTATGCAACTCTTTTTGCAAACGCTGCATGCCACCCAGACTGATGGCACCAAACCCCAGAGTAAACGCCGGCATAAAAGGGACACGATAAACGGGTTCTTGCGGATCATATTCGCCCCCGATCGGGGTGTTATTTTTCTTTGCGGCAGCAACCGGCAACACCCTGTGCCATGGCACAAAAACATCGTTAACTTTAATTCCTTTGCTCCCGCTGCCGCGCAACCCATAGGTATCCCAGTTCTGAATGATTTCCCCTTCAGCAACCTTGATAGTCACCAAACAGGGCTGCGGGCCGCTGCCCGGCACATCAACAATCGCACCCAAGCCTATCCATTCGCAAAAATCAATGCCACTTCCCCAGTTCCACTGACCGCTTAAGCGCACACCGCCTTCAACATACGTCACCGTACCGATAGGAAAAAATATATCCGCCACAAACTTGTCGGCAGAAAAAATTTCCTCACGACCTTGCGGTGGTAACAAGGCTACCCAGTTTTCATGCAACGGCATGAAGTAAGTCACCCAACCGCCAGAAACACTGTGTTGCGACACGGTGCGCACCACTTCAGAAAATGTCCGGTGCCCTAGGCCATGACCACCATAGCGTTTAGGACGCAACAAACGGTGCAGCTGCGTCTCGTGAATGGCGTCTTTGAGCTTGGTCGAGTACCCCCCGTTGCGATCCGCTTCGAAGAGTTCAGCTTCAGCCACTTGGCCAACATATTCCGCCCGTTTTATCGCTTCTTCATGAGTTAATTGCGCCATGACCTTCACTCCTCATTCATTATTTTATTAAGCCAAAAAAGCGGGGGTCTGCGCCCCCCTGAATGCTTTTAATCACTCCATTTTCGTAGCGACTTGCGCAACAGTTTGACTTAACCCAGTGGATGTCCGCTCAAACCATATTGCGTACGGCCGTAATACATCATGTGGTCTTCATAAATTTGCGTCACATGAATGGAAACCATCATCAGATCACGGGCAAAGACTTCCACGATATCGCCTTTGTAAGTCGCCGCTCCACCCAATAACTCCAGGGTGCGAAAACCCACCTGAGCCGCTGTTTTAGCGATGGATGAACGCCAGGCAGCCAGACGGTTTTCTTCTACAGGCGAGACGGATGTCGTGCCTGCGATGCGCCAGTCTTCAAGCTGCTGCACATAGCGTTCATGTAACGCTTCTGCTTGCTCGATCCAGGTGGTCACCTCGCCCAGATTGCGCTGTGCCACGGGGGATTCCCATTCTTGCCCACCCAATACCACGCGCTGGCGCGCCTTGATACGGCTATGCAATTCTTTATGCAAGCGCTGCATGGCGCCAATACACACCGCATTAAAACCCAGCGTGAAGGCTGGCATGAAAGGCACGCGATAAATCGGCTCGTCGGCGTCGTATTCGCCACCGATCGGCGTCACGCTGCCTTTGGCACTGCCCAACGGCAGTACGCGATGCCAGGGTACGAACACGTCTTGCACCTTGATGCCTTTGCTGCCTGTGCCACGCAGACCAAACGTATCCCAGTTTTGAATGACTTCGCCTTCGGAAACACGCACGGTCACCAGACAAGGTTGCGGGCCGCAATCGGTGCCCGGCACATCCACAATTGCACCCAGGCCGATCCATTCGCAAAAATCAATGCCGCTGCCCCAGTTCCACTGGCCACTCAAGCGCACGCCGCCGTCGACATAGTCAACCTTGCCAATGGGAAAGAAAATATCCGCAACAAATTTATCCTCGCTGAAAATCTCCTCGCGGCCCTTGGGGGGCAATAGCGCAACCCAGGTTTCATGCAGGGGCATGAAATACGTCACCCAGGCACCGGAAACGCTGTGCTGGCCAATAGTGCGCACCACCTCTGAAAAAGTGCGGTGTGTCATACCAAAGCCGCCATAACGTTTGGGGCGCATCAGACGATGCAATTGCATTTCGTGAATCGCGTCTTTCAATTTTGTCGAATAGCCGCCTCGGCGGTCGGCTTCGAACAATTCGGCTCCAGCGACCTGGCCGACATGTTCCGCGCGTTTGATGGCTTCCTCATGGGTTAATTGTGTCATGATCAATGTCCTTTCTGACTGTCTGTTTTTTATAAGAAAAAACGGGAGCTCACGCTCCCGTTTGAATACAACCTCTTGAACGATTAGTCTCCGCCGCGCAGATTCTGCACCTGGAAAAGGGTTGCCGGATTTTTAGCCGGATCAATTTCACCACGGATAGTAATTGCTGTGCAGTGATTTGACTGCAAATCTATCATCGAGGCAGAGTCATCCAGCGGAATACCTGAGTCTTTGTTGATTGATAGATGAAAATCAGGATGTGCCTTACCAATCTGGAAGGACTTCCAGATTTCGCCTTTACGATCATAGATGGTCGACATGGAAGGCGTCATGATCTGAGCATCCAGATAAATCAAGCGCTTGCTGATAGGGTGACCAGCATCTACCGGGCGACCTTCAAGCACATGGACTTTACGTAATTGCCAGGTGATATCCGGCGTGCAATTTGCCTTACCAGTGAAACCGATAAATCTATATCCGTCAGCTTCCTTGAAATCAGGATGGAATTTTTTCATCTCGTTATGCTTGTAGTAAGGCATCAGCGCATTTTTGGTTTCGATGAACTTCCATTTGTAGTCAGATACGCGGCCGTTGTAGCCTTCAAAGTCTTCGATCATCAAGTCGGAGCCCAGGAAGGAATCCGTTGTCTGACCCGTGGCCAGGCGACGCACGCGACGCTGAAATCCAAGGTATAGATACGCATCACTACGTTTTAAATCGTTCTCATAGGCCTGAATCAGCAGTTGGGTGTTTTTCAGATCCAGCGGCTCATTTACCTTGACGTAAGTGCCGCGATAAAGCTGCGATGGATTCGGCGTGATATTGGGCTTTGGATCATTTACTATGCGATGCATGAAGTTCAGGAAGTGAAACTCAAACTTCAGGGTGCGCTCAATCGCGCCGGTATTGGCATTGATATAACGCCAATAGAACGGGTAAATAATAGCGCCGTCACCCCAGTTCAAACCATATTTGAAGTTCCAGGCCAGTTTTTCACCCGCACGCGGGTCGGAGGCGGAGGGTTGTTGCGGGAAAGGGCGGCCAGCGACAAAGCCCTCAATCGTCGTGCCAAGCTTGACTTTATCAGCATATTGCTTCGTGGCTTCGATATACGGCTTGGGCAGCGGCATATCAAATGTCGCAGCTACAGGAATTTCCATCCAGCCGTCTTTAATTAATTTGAAGTGCCCCGGACTGATAATATCCTTGAACTGGTCTACATTGCTTTTATTGATCACCATACCGGTTTTTAAGCCAGGGAAGGTGGGGAAGCCTTTTTTGTAGGGGAAGAACGCTTCGTCCAGCTCGGCATCGGTAACAGCGTGCGCTGCCTGGGCAAGAAATGCTGCAGCACATGCAGCAACGATTTTTAGTGTGCGCGTGTTTGCTTTGATCTTCATTGCATAACCTCTCTTATGTAAGAACTGTTTAATAACATTTAGGGACTGTCGGGCTGGTTTTACGCGATGGCTTGCCGTCTCATCAGCGCCGACTTTTCATGGGCTATCAGAACTTGTATTTCAAGTTGAATTGAATTTCGTCTTCTCTCCATGCGGCGCCAATCGGGCCGGCACGGAAACCACCCAGTGGAATCAAGCCGGACAAACCGGCGGAGCCGGGGCTCACCCCCTGGCCTGGGTACTGAGTAAATGGCGCAAAAGGATTGGCTGCCCGCTGATCATCATAGTGCCAGCGCTCCTGGCTGCTACGGAACTTGTAATTCGCCCCGATGGAGAATTGCAGGTTGTCTGAATAACGGTAGGAAACAGACGGCGCCATGGCAAAGGCGCGTGACTTGAAGTCACGCGCGAAAATGACTTGCGGATTCAGGCGGGCATTCATTAACGAAGCGCGCATCAACAAGGTACCGGTGACGTTATCTTCCCAATCCACCATGCCGTATTGACCATAAGCGCCGGCATATTCCTCATGGTCAAAAATATGCTGATAGAACAGCTGACCTGAAATCAGCGTTGCTTCAGCTTCATTGATCCAAGGAATGATCGTGGGGCGGTCAAGGCCAATGACCGAACGGAACACATGATTTCTGCTGTAACCATCACGCCGTGCGGTATTGGTAAATTCCTCACCACTGGTGTATGCCATCTCTAAACGAACAGCCAGGTTGGCATCCGGGATTTGAAAGTCAGCCGAGCCGCCCAGCAAGTTAACCCTTGGGTACACCAGGTCAAATGCAATCAGATCCGTCGTATTTTGGATAGCGCCGGTGAACATATTGGTCACACCGGTGTTGATCATGTGCAGGCTAGGCATTTGCGAACGATAGGTCAAACCGTTAACAGAAAAGCTAAAACCATTCGCTGTCACGCCTTCCCATTTCAAACCCAGTTGCGTATTTTTGAATTTCCAGTCAGGCAAATCCACATTGCGGATACCAATTTGATGGGGACCAAAGTCGGTTGCTAAAAATGCTCCATTTCCCGCACCACTCGTCAAACCTGGCGTTGGCGGAGGTAAAGCCAAGTTGGCAAAGTTACCCACCGTGCCACCATAATCCCACAGGGTTTTGAACGCGCGAAGAGTACAGCCTGCATCGATAATCACATTAGGCTGACCGCACTGACCCAGATTATTCGGCCGGAACTGATCAAAGTTCCACACCACGGACACATTACGGTCCTGGAAAGAATCGCTCGCGCCCATGCGGTATTCGGCTTGCAAAATCCACATCGGGATGCGGATGTCCTGCATCTCGTCGTAAATATTGCCGCGTGAATAGTCCATGGGATTGATCACATCCAGCACACGGAACAAGTCGGTACGCCCCCACACGACTTGTTGCTTACCGACTTTGACAAAAATCTGCTTGCCATCATCCAGATTGAATAACTTTTTAACATAAGCCTCGCGGATAAAATCCAGACGGCTATTGAATTCTGGTGCCTCCAGCTCACTTTGCTTGAGATCACCATAGCCACCAAAGTCCGCACACCCACGGCTGTCTTTATCGCAGGGCCGCACAGGAACCGCCACTTGCACCCCATTGGGATTCGTGCCCCAGCGATCGAACAACAGACGCAAGCCTTGATTTGGGCTATAAGGCAGAGGTACGGCACCTTGTCCTGTGCTTGGATTGGCAACAGTTCCTGGCACCGTTGAATTGAAACCGAAGGCATTTCCTGCCAAAGGGCCACCCAACAGCTTAATGTTGGCATTGTTCACTGGCGCTTGTCCATAAGGTACAGATGTCGGCGAAACCAGGAATGGAATTCCCACCATTTGCCCGCCGCTATTTTCAAGATTCACGGCGCCACCCGCACTCTTGCCGTATTCATCTTGATTTAGCTGATAAACACCATCGTAAGTGCCGCGCAGGATGCCGTGGAATGCCCAACCGTCGGACAGGTTTTTATCGGCTTCGATCTGCAGAGTATTTCTGAATTTGGATAGGCCCACGCGATTGCCGGTATTGTCTTTGCCGCGAAAACGGGTATCGTTTTCGTAAAAGACATCCACTTTCCAGGGGCTGGTACTCTCGCCCAATGTCGGTAACTCTTCTTGGCCTACAGCTAGTGGCATATAAACAGAGCCAACTAAGCCCAGCGACATGCAAGCCGCAAAGCTACGCAAACGCCAAATATGGTTATTGCTGCCTGTTTTATTTATATTTTTTTGCATTGCGATCCCCCGTTCGTAAGTTAAAAGTTAAAACCCCTTGCCAGCCGGGTTTAATACATACGGCTGACAAATCGCTTGATTCCGCTAAAAATTGCGGAAAACAACTTACCTACCTGCTATTTTTATTTTGACTGTCGACACGTCTTGCGTTAAACAACACAAGCGTGCCGACAGGATGCTTATTTTTAAGTTTTTTATGCCTTTTCTTGTATTACACCATCACCATCAATTTCTGTCGCTGTCACGAAGTGCGGCTTGAATACTACACACCATGCCGGCACGATGAACATCGCTGCAATAGCATTCACAATCAGCATAAACGACAACAGCATGGCAGTGTCTGACTGAAAGCGCAGATGCGACATGAAGATCCACAGAACCACCCCAGCAATCAAGGTTGCCGCCGTAAAGCTCACCGCATAACCAGTAGTTGCCACAGCGTTAATAACCGCTTCATGGATATTGCGTGAATGCGCGTACTCCTCACGAATACGATCCATGAAGTACACCGCGTAGTCAATACCCACGCCCACACCGACAGTGATCACGGGAACGGTATTCACGTTGATGCCAATATTCTTCCAGCCCATGTAGGCGTAAGTCATGGCGGTTGCAAACAGCATAGGGAATATCATGAGCCAGCCTGCATGGAAAGACTGGTAATACACAGCAACCAGCAAGAAAGAAAGAATCAACACCGCAGGAATGATGATCATGTGGTCGCGGTGCAGCGCTTCATTACCAGCGATATTGACACCGATAATGCCGCCTGCCAGCTCAACATGCACACCAGGCACTTCTGATTCGATCATCTTCTTGCCTTCAACTGCCATTGCCTCTGCACGTTTAATCGTTGTGGCTTGATGGTCTTTATAATAAAACACCACGTTAGCCTGGGTGTCTTCTGGCGTTACGAACTCTTTAAGCGCACCAGGGATAGGGCTGGAAGCCATGTAAGCGAACATCAAACCACCACTTTCTGCTGCCGTCGTAGGTGTTTGCATCCAGCGTGGATCGTCACTATGAGTTAAACGATTAAAAACCCGCACAATCATTGGCAGGGCACGCGTCCCCCCAACGGATGGATCACTCATCATGTGCGCTTGAAAGCGCTCAATCGCCGCCATAACTTCAGGCTTTTTAATGCCGCCTGGTTCATCAGTGCGAATAATGATATTGAGTTCTTCCGAACCCGGGAAGCGCTCGTTAATTGCTTTGGTCGAGAGATTAAAGTCGTGATTGCGCGCCAGCAATGGAGAGCCAGGCTCTGATTCACCAATCTGTACTTTGTCGATATACACAGCCGATGCAGCCATACCAACAAAGGTGAGAAGCAAAACAATTCGCGCACCCGTCGTTGTACCACCGGTGTACCGCATGAAAGCACCTAACACGTTACGGATAGCGACGTTGCCATTCACCGTTTTCTTAGGTTGGGGCAATACGCTCAAAGCGAGAGGGATCATAAAGTGAACCGTGAAGATCACTGAAAAACCCCAGAAACCAGCAGCCGCACCCAGCTTGGTATTAAACGGTGCAGTGCCCAGCATCAACACTGTAATGCCAATCGCATCAACGATAATCGCCAACGAACCAGGACGAAACAGCGCTTCTAGTGTTTTACGCGCGGAAAGCGCGGCATCCTTATGTACATCCAACTCTTCGTAATATCTCGAAACCAGCTGTGTGCCATGTGACATGGCACGGGCAGCGATCAGAAACGGAATTGGTAGGCTCAACGGCTCAAGGTTGATACCCATCGCCGCCATAAAGCCCAAGCCCCAAAGTGTCGACAACGCAATACCCAGAATCGGCAAGGCAATACCATAGAGCCTACGATAATAGACTATCAATAAGGCAGCCAGAAGAACTGCCGTCCATGCCAGAATGGATACCATTTCAGGTAAATAGGTATAAACCCATGCCGTCAAAACAGGATTGCCTGTGACATGAACTTTATGGCCAGCCGTCTCAAGCGAGTCACGCAGTGCTTTAAGTTCAGCGAAAAATTTAGGATAATCAACCGTACCTTCATTTAACTGTGCGCGAATAAGGGCTGCTTTCATGTCTGGCGAAACTAATAAGCCGTAAACAGCGGGGTCTGCAAGAATATCCGCTTGCAACTTGGCTAAACGCTCAGGCGTGTATTGCGGATTTTGGCTATCATAGTACAGCTCAGAAACAAAACCACCTTCGGGCGAAAGTGACACCTTACGCACCGTACGGTGAGCCATGGAGCTCACTAAGTTATGGTTCACGCTAGGCAGATTATCCACACCTTGCGTCGCTTTATGAATCAATCCAAGTGTTTTTTCGTTGAAAATCGTGCCTTTTTCAACTTCGATGGCCATGATGACGGAATTTGCACCGCCAAAATTTTCTTTCATCCGGTTATAGACTTGGATGTATTCATGTTTTTGCGGTAGCAAGTCGTTAAAGTCACTAAAAATCTGCAGCTTTGGCACTTGTGAAGCAAAAACTGCCGTCGCGATACCGACGATAGCAAGAACTATTTTAGGATTGGCAAATAACCAGTCTTCACCGCGGTGAAGCATATGTGTCATTTTGTCTCGAAAACCTACGAATGCTCGTGTAACCATAATCTTGGTGACTCCGGTGAATTTCTCGATAAATAAATTTAAGGCTTATTGAATAGATACTGGACGCAACATGCCACCAGGACCACCAATCAGCACTGCATCGCTTCCTGCAACCGAGGCACCACCACCCAGGAAAACAGGAATGGCATCAGGATAGGTGACCGATGTCCAGACATCACCCTCTAAGCGAGCAATCGTGCCTCGTGCACCCACACCGTGCGGCACGCCCTTGTGTGCAAACAAACGATAAAGCGGCGCACCGGCTACGTTTTCTTCGATCGTCCACGTATTTCCACCATCAGTAGTTTTCTGCATTTGCCCAGCAACGCCGGAAACCCACGCTGTGTTCTCATCAATAAACAACAAATCGTAAGGGTAGAAATCTGCTGAAATGGGTGGCAACTTCTGCCACGTTGCACCGCCATCATCTGTTCTAAGTACTAAACCAAATTCACCCATGGCAACAGCACGTTTTTCATTGACCCACCGCAGAGTAGTGATTTGCGCATCCTGTTGATTATCAATGACACGCCAGGTTTTACCCTGATCACTACTAGTTGCAATGGTGGCATAAGTACCAGCAACCCACCACGCCCCTGCTTTATCGCACGAGATTGTTAAACCAGTTTGCGGATTTTCAAGTTTATGCGCAGCCCATTTTTTGCCACCCACATCACTATTCCACACACGCCCATAAAAATCTATCGCTAAAAAGCTGCCATCGGGGCATACAGCGATATCGATGATTGAGGCTAAAAATGGTTTATCAAGGGATTGTCGAGCCCATGTCTTACCAGCATCGTCAGAAGTAATGACAGCGCCACTTTGGGTACCCACGGCAATGTTATTACCGCTAGTCGCAATTGCCTGCATGATGTCACTGCGTTGTATCGGTTTGGCTCGCTCAGCTTCCACCGCGGAGAGATCCGCTTTGCTGCTACAGCCACTCAAGCCGGCAAGCAGCATTGCGCATGCCAAACTGATCGTAGAGGTTTTGATTTTCATAGACGGTTTGTTTGGGTGATAAATAATTCATTAAAAATTAACCGGGTGACTCGCTACCCTGAGTTTGGTTAGCAACCACACGCGTCCAAAGGGCCAACTGTCGTCCGACAGACTAATCAACTTCACAACTTCACAACTTCAAATCGACGGTGTTTTTGCTTTACTACTTTGCTTTGCACAAGCAACAGCAAAAGACTCCTCTTGATTTATTTTTATTCAACTCAAGGCTGCAGGTTAACACGAGCCAAGCCCGTTAGACAAGGGCTTACAGTCTATTTTTTAAAATCTTGGTGAAAAAAACAACATTTATTCATGATGTTGC
>DIUK01000082.1:6480-7253 GCA_002422995.1 Rhodocyclaceae bacterium UBA6160 | reverse complement strand
CGCAAGGGGCGCGGCGCCCAGCCTAACGAGCGCCAGATGCGGCTGGCCCACATGTAGCGGTTGTAGCCGCCAAAGAGTTCGTCGCCGCCATCGCCCGATAAACTCACCGTCACATGGCGGCGCGCCAATTCAGAAACCAGCAGGGTTGGAATTTGCGAAGAATCGGCAAAGGGTTCGTCATACAGTGCAGGCAAACGCGGAATCACCGCCATCGCCTGTTCCGCCGTCACATAAAGCTCGGTGTGCTCGGTGCCCAGATGGGCGGCCANNTGAAAACCAATGGTGAAGGTTTGCACCGGCCGCTCTGACTGCGCCTGCATCAAGGCCACGACGGTGGAAGAATCCACGCCGCCGGAAAGAAACGCGCCCAGCGGCACGTCCGCCACCATCTGCCCGCCAACGGCGCGGCGCAACAGGGTGTCGAGTTCGCCGGCGGCTGTTTCATCGTTCAAATCGCGGCGCACGTCTGCCTGCGCAGCGTCACGCGCGCGCCAGTAAAAACTCTGCGCTGGTGAAACGGCGACCGGCGTATCGGCAGAGAGCGTTAACCAGCTCCCCGGCGGCAATTTGGCGATGCCGCGATAAATCGAATACGGCGCGGGCACATAGTTATGCCGCAAATACAGCGCCAGCGCGTCGCGATCAATCTCGCCGCGAAAGGCCGGATGCGCGCGCAGCGCCTTGAGTTCCGAACCGAACAAAAACACATCGCCCTGCCAGCCGTAATACAGCGGCTTTTCGCCCATGCGGTCACGCGCCAGCGTGAGTGAGCG
>DIUK01000082.1:0-6311 GCA_002422995.1 Rhodocyclaceae bacterium UBA6160 | reverse complement strand
TCGGCTGATGCCCGGCGGGGGAAAGATCGAGAATGGACAAACGCCGGTGTGCCAGCGCAATGCCGGCGACCGCATCCACCCATACCCCGGCATCGTCCGGGCCACGGTGAATAATCGCCGCGCTCATCTGGCGGGCGATTTCAGCAGCGTCTGCCGTCAGCTTAGCGGGCGAGAAAAAACCGGTGAGTCCGCACATAGCTCGGCCACACTCAAACGAGCTGCACTAGTTCCGAGTAAGGTACCAGTGCCGCATCGGCGGTGATGAGCTGCGCCGGTAGCAGCAAAACTTGGGCAATCAACAGGCGGTCGAACGGATCGCGATGATGCAGGGGTAAATGCGCGACTTTCGCGCCATGCGTCGCGCTGATTGGGAGCTCGACAAAGCCGGTGTCCTTGGCGGCTTGCGCGATATCCTTAGGCGAGTAAGGAAAATCAACTTTCCCCAGCGCGGTCTTGATGGCAATCTCCCAAATGCTTGCAGCGCTGAAATAGACCGTGGTTTCAGGTGATTCAAGTTGCGCCACAATATTCCGTGGCAGACGCTGAGGGGAATCCAGTGCCCAGAGCAAAATATGTGTATCCAGCAGAACGACCACTCAGTGCCCCTCGAACAAGGCGAGATGGCTGTCTGCCAGCGGCGCGTCGAAATCATCCGGAACATTGAGCGTGCCTTTGAGCAAGCCAAGCTGACGTTTTTTCGGCGTGGCCTCTAGCGGTGCAAGACGGGCCATTGCCTTGCCTGCCTTGGCGATAATGATTTCATCGCCGCCTGCCACTTGTTCCAACAGGCGTGAGAGGTGGGTTTTTGCCTCATGGATATTGACAATTTGCATGATCTTTTCCTTAGTTTAACTGGACTAAGTCTATCACGATGGATGAGCATGTCGGCAGATAGTTGGTGTTGGCTGGACAGCTAATGACATGAACTTAGCGCTGCCGAGCATGTGCCAACAATGCCTCATAAAAATTCTCATACTGCTGTACTACCCTGCCAATCTCAAAATGAGCCGCCACTCGCGCACGGGCGCGCTCGCCGAGTGTGACTTTTTCAGGCGGTGACAATGCGAGCAAGTCTTCCAGCGCGGCAGCCAGACCCCGCATGTCACTCGATGCGACAACGCGCCCTGTATCACCCACGATGTAAGCCGAATCACCCACATCCGTTACCGCACAAGACACGCCGCAGGCCATGGCCTCACCCAGCACATTGGGAAATGCCTCACCGTAAGAAGAAGAAGCCAACACATCCAGCGCTGCCATCAAGCGGGGTACATCATCGCGCAAACCCAGCAAATGGGTGTTGGCCAGCACGCCTGCCTTGTTAATCGGCTGCATCAACACGGCGTTGTTTTGTTCAATGCCCCGGCCTGCGAGAACAAAATGCACGTGCGGCATCTGACGAGACAAGATACCCGCCGCCTCAAAAAAGCCCGCATGATTTTTCTGTGGGTCAAATCGGCCAATCAGCCCCACTAGCGGCGTGCTATCGGCAATGCCCAGTTCGGCACGCACAGCGCTTCGTGCATCGCCATCCTGTTTGAAGCGGGCGAGATCAAAGCCATTGGGCACGACCCGCATTTTTTCTGCCGCATAACCCAGCGCCACATGAATCTGCCGTGCTGCTTCAGAGCACGAGAGGATTTGCGACGGTACCCATGACGAGATAGATGCGCATAGCCTAACCACGGCACGGGTTGACAGCTTGGTTTTGTCTTTATCTAGATTGCTGTTGCGAATACACCAGCCGATAGCAGAGACTCCTGCTAGCCGCGCCGCCAGCCCGCCCAGTAAATCAGCGTGATAAAGCCAAGTGTGCACCACATCAGGCTTCACGCGCCTGATCTGCCGCATCAAGCGCAAGAACCCTAGCGGACTGGGCAGGCCCGGTTTCATGTCCATAGCCTCAACAGGAATGCCCAGCGCTGCGATACGCGGCCCGATCTCGCCCAGTGTCGTCAGGGAAATGACATGGGGTGCAAAACGGTTTCTATCCAGCCGCTCCAGCAGCTTCAACAGCATGGTTTCTGCTCCGCCGGTGGAAAGGCCGGTGATGATGAAGACAATGCGCCGCATTCGTTATTCCCCGCGAAGACTGCGCGCGAGCCGGGGAGCGACAACACGGATGCTGAACGAGGATTCAGCCACGCTCCGTCCCTCGGCGCCAAACCTTGCGCGCAACGTTCTATCTTCCAATAGCGCGATTAGTCCATCGATCCATTGCTTCTCGGTTGTGGCACCGATCCCCAGTTCACCCAAGGTCAGAACCTCTGCATTCATACCGACAGGGGAAACCACGACGGGCAATCCCGTAGCCATGTACTGGAGCATTTTGAAGCTGCATTTTCCTCTCGCCCATGGGGAATCTTCCAGTGGCATGATGCCAATATCCATTGACTGAATAGCCTGAACCTCGATAGCTTCAGACCAAGATACAAAATCGACTTGGTCAAGCGACAGATGCCGAAACTCTGGTAACTGGTCACCGACCACCTTTAGCTGAGTTCCGGGCTGCGCACGCATGACTTTCGCCAGGGCGCCTTCTATGCCATACAGATACTTATAATTTCCAGATGTACCAATCCAGCCAATAATTTGAGACTGTTCTGGCAACTTGGTTTTAGCATTAGGGAAATAGCGTTCCGTATCCACAGCAGTTGGAATAACATCCACATTGACATTCCAACGACCGAACCACTCGGCAAGATAGTTATTGCCGCAGATTACCTTGTCGGACAATTCCGCCAGCCTTTTGGCAAAGCCGCCGCCCCGCTGGAGGAAAATGGCATCGTCCACATCCAGAATTCTGGGGCGTGCCGTCAGCGGTTCCAGGGTAACAAACGATGACATGATTTCCCGTTGCAGGAGCACCGCATCGTAGCGATGCGACATCACTACGTCAGGCAGCCGCTCCGCAAGTGTTGCTAACGCCCAAAAAGGTCTGGCCCACCTGTACCGTGGCGGGTATTTGCCGAATCCCGAAGCAAATTCCTCAATCTCAATACCTTCCCCACGCAAGGCGGGAATATATTGACGAACCCGAAATCTGGCACTGGGTACTGAAATCCCGCCGGTGAACGCAGCTATTCTTGTCATTCACTCACTCTCGCCCAGACAGTCATGCGCCCGGTTTGACCGAAGACACTAAAGATCCAAGCCAATGGATAGAGGGCGTAGTTCCAAATACCAGCGCGCCCAGGAAATTCAATAAATTTCTGCCCTAACCTGGCATAGCCTTTATCCCGTAGCACATAGCCCGTGCTGGCGATCAGGTTGCTCAACACGCGCTGGTGGTGAACTTTCTTAAGGGTCCAACCACCAACCTGCAAGACGCGCCCTAATGTTTCGGGTGTGAAATGATAAAGGTGGTTCGGCAAATGTAGTGCATACAATTTATTTTTGAACAGGCGGAACTCCAGCGATGCCGAGTTCGGTACGGACAACACGAGCCATGCGCCTGGCTTGGCCCATTCGCGCAGTTTCTGAAGACCACCAATGGGGTCGTGGAGGTGCTCCAGCACCATCCAACCGACGATGAGGTCAAAAGGCTCATCGGGTGGCGGGGCAGTTTCCAACGGTCCGGCATGAACGCGGTAACCGAGTTGGGCGGCCGCTTGGGCCGCCTTCTCTGAAAACTCGATGCCCTGCACTTGCCAGCCTTGGCTCGCCATGCGATGAAGGAACGCACCAGAAGCACACCCTACTTCCAGCATCCGGCCCGGAGCCAAAGGCGGCAAGCGTTGCGTGTTGAAATTGAAGACACGTTTTACCAAGGGTTTAAGTAATGCTCTGATGCGTGAAGTGTGCTCGACCTGCCACACTTGGGTACCCAGGTAAGGGCCATAGTCGTCTGGATAATAGAAGCCGATCGTCTCCGGGGTCGGACGCGGCGTGGTACGCATCAGGCCACAAGCACGACATTTGACGACGGTAAACTCACCGGGCAGATCGTGGAGCAGATCACGGCCCGTGATAACGATCTCATTGTCCCTAGGGCAGCCTAAGGGGCAAGAAACATCTTCAAGCTGGGGCGAACCACTCATTTTGTTGCCACGCAGGCCCAGCCAAATGGATCATCCTTCTTCTTATCGAAACTATCCAGCCACAAAAATACCATTTGCAACATACGCACCAAAAAATAAGCAACAGCTTTAGCGGGAAGTAGCGCTATTCCGAAGATATTAGGTTTTTTTTCACGAAGCCCATCTGAGGGAAAAATCGATAAACCTCTGGGCAGCTCATACGCCCAGCGTACCCATAGGCCCCCGAAAGGGTTTATCTCGATGTTATGAAACCCTGCATGTTTGCAGATTGACTCAAGCCCATAGGATGTATACCTAAAAAAATCATATGGAATTTGATGCTCTGAATGAGCCATTGGCACTGTCATATATAGCTTTCCGCCATGCTTTAGAACTCGATGCATTTCTTTAACACTTTCCCTTGGCCACTCCAAATGTTCAAGTACTTGGGTACACAGCACTGCATCGAAGACATCATTCTCGATAGGCATATCGTGTAGGGGACCAACATAATCGAGATTGGCATAATTCCATCGGCTTTCTCCCACCGCCAAATCAATCGCTTTATATTTGCAATGAGAGAAATGTTTTTTATAAACACTTTCACCTGCACCAGCATCTAATATCGAACTACCCGTTGGTAAGCTTTTTGCGACACTCTCGACGAAACGAGTCACATACCATCTGCCTACATCCTGTAATTTTCTTCTTGTTGAAAAGTCTTCATTTATCATCAACACAAACCCATATAAAAAATTCAAAAATATTTTTTCTTCAACTGACGATTTTGAAGAAAAAGATTTACTACAAAGAACATACTGGTAGCCAGCGCAAGCCCAAAGACACCAAAGCAATAAAACAAAACAAGTTTTGCCGGAATATAGAATGTGTAGCTGTATATCCCGAGGCGAGTTGGTGTTGCTGTGTCACCCAAAGCATAAAACGATGACGATGAAATCTGACCCATTACACCGCCGACAAACATACCGCCAAGCCAGATCATGATCCACCATAATTTAGTCATATTACTAGCGCTGACATTCCCGTGCCCAACTAGCAAACCAAGCATAGCCTGACCAAAAAACCCAATAATCAACAGGCCAGCAAGACTAATTACAGCTGCTTGCATCAATTTCCGGCGGTAAGCGCGCTGGAATCTGGCCTTGTCCCCCGCTTTGTGAAGCATACTCAACACCGGCACCAAGGGTACCGCAATGGCCTTGTTGAGCACCTGGCCGACGGCACTATATATTTGCTGAGCTAGATAATATAAAGATAGGCTGCCGCTACTGGCGGTAGACAGCAGAAATCGATCAACCAAGGGGTCGGTCTTGTAATAAGCCGTGCCTAGTAGCAGGGGTTTGATACGTTGCCAGGCTTGTTGGATAGCTACGCTTCTAAGGTCAGGGCGAACCGGAATTCCCATGCCGGGGGCGAGCAACAGGGTTTGCACGCTCATACGCAAAACACCAATCCATGCAGCCGCAATCACACCAAAACGGGGCAGCGCCCAAACCAGTAGCAGCAAGGCAAACACACTGGCCAGAATCGGCGTGAATTCGGCCCATAGAAATCGTTGCCGTGCATGATAGGCGGCCCATTGCACACCGTTAACCGCGGTAAATACCATGCCGATCAGTTGAATGCGGGTTAGCTCGATAGTCAACATCTGCCCCACTTCATCGAAGCCGGGCACGGTGAGTGGTACCCACCACGGTGCCGCTACGTAAAGCAGAGCAGCTAACACCCCGAACAAGCCGCCGATAAGGGTGAAGAATCCCCAAGCATCATGCCGAAGGCGATCTTCACTTTCGCCTGCAAGAAGCGGTACCAGTACATGCATGAGTGATCCACTGATGACCGCCAGTACAAGTTGGGGGATCGTCATACCCGCAAACAGTGCGTCAGTTTCCACTCCTGGGCCTAACTGAATGAGGACATACCATTGGAACAGGAAGGTGATGCCGATATTTGCAGCAGAGAGGATGCTAAGTTGAAAAGCCTGTTTCATGAAATTCGTATAACTATGATAGGCATACCGCTTTCAGTCGCATCATTCAAGTGTTCAGCGTAGAACATTCAGGTAGAGGGTGTTTTAGCTTTAAGGAAACGCTGAACAAGTGGTACTTATCTATGATTCGACAACCTCACCATGAACAGAATCAATAGCTTACCGTTCGTCCTGAGCCTGTCGAAGGACTTAATCAGCGTTTCCTTAAATAATGTGAAATGAAGGTTTTAATTCACAGCGCCCACACTTTTCTCGGCCCGAATATGCTGCGCCCGAACGGC
>DIUK01000046.1 GCA_002422995.1 Rhodocyclaceae bacterium UBA6160 | reverse complement strand
AAACGTCAGAAGGCTACAAGCTGACAAAGCGTATAATCATCCTCAAACAAAACGTACTGTTGAGCAAAAATCTCAATGTGTATTTATAAATTGATTTTGTAAAAGGAGGAAATAGCTATGTTTGATTATGTGCGGTATTACATTGTCACGCTGATGGTCTTGATCGGCATCGCGGGCTTTGTTGTGGGTGGCTACGGAATGTATGCAGGGATTGCCACTTACGTTGCGCTGTTTGTATTGGCGCTTTTTTCCGGCAAGGATTTCAAGCAACGCAAGAAAATCAATCCGATGATTGCGGATATTCCTTTGTATCTGCATATTGTGCTGATGTTTGCCTTGTTTGGCGCTTTTGCCTGGCGGGTCGGTGTCGGCATAGGTGTTCCTGAAGGTTGGCCGACTGTCCTGGCGGTCATTGGCGGTATGGCTGGCCTGATCTGGTTGTCTGTTGCACCTAATGTGCCGATTGCACACGAGCTGATGCACCGCCGGGATGGTTTTTCCCGTGGGCTGGCCATGCTGATGTGCGCGTTTTTTGCTGATCCTAACCGTGATGTGCCACATTTGACTGTGCATCATCTGGATTTTGATACGCCTGCCGATGGCGATACTGCTTACCGTGGAGAAAATGCATATACCTTCATGTGGCGTTGCACGGTGCATAACTATCAAATGCTGTGGACAAACGAAAAGAAAAGAAGAGATGCCTTGGGTGCTCCGTTTTTCTCCATGAAAAACATGATTATCTGGGAAATTCTTCTCACTGCCTTGATTCCCTTTGGAGCTTTCTTTCTCGGTGGCTGGCAGGCAGCTGCGCTGATTTTTGCTACGCAGATACTAGGCAAGTTCATTCTTGAGGCGCTAAATTATCTGCAACACTATGGCTTGATTCGAGTCCCTGGCGCTCCTGTTGAAGTGCAACATACTTGGAATCATTTGAACTGGTGGGATCGTGTGGTTGGCTTTGAGATTACCAACCATATTGATCATCACCGCGATGGATTCATGCGCTTTGATGAACTTCGCCCGCATCCTGATGCGCCGCAAATGCCAAACATTTTTGTGTGCGCCATTAGTGCGTTTATTCCACCGCTGTGGTTTAAGTTTATTGCCATGCCGCGCTTGAAGCATTGGGATTTGAACTTTGCGAGTCCGGCAGAGCGTGAAATAGCACGTGAGGCAAATCGTCGTGCAGGTTGGCCTGATTGGTTGGCTGAAGGAAATGCTGAGCAAGTGCAGTTGCTTAAAGCCGGCTGAAGGATAACCAGCAGGATAGCCAGCTGGTTATTGTCTGCTGAGTATTTGAAAACCCTCACCATGAAAATGGCGGGGGTTTTTTTATGGAGGCGTTGCGCAGCAGATTAATCAATAGATCAATAGATTAATAAAAAGTTAAATCATCAGATTGCATCGTTACGCGGGTTTATTCAGTTAGTCTTGCTTTGTGGTGTGTTGCGCTCTGTTCGTCTTAATTTGGGGAGTTCCACAAGCAAGACACCTGATAAGGTGACCAGCCCACCGATCAAGTGAAAGCTGTGCAATGCCTCATTTAAAACACCAACTGCGATGAGGGTGACCAAGACGGGTAACAAGTTCATGAACAGCATGGCGCGGTTGGCCCCTAGATGTACAACGCCTTGCATCCAGAAAAAACCAGCAACAATCGATGAGAATATGCCGGCAAATAAAATCAATGGCAGGTTTTCTGCGGTGATGGGAGAGGCCGGGGATAGCCAATAGACGGGCAGCAACATCACCACGGCAAATATGATTTGCAAGTAAAGCATTTGCCATGGAGGCAGTGGTACTGCCCATTTGCGCAGCAAGACGCTGTAGGCGCCGTAGGCAATGGTGCCAATAAGCATCAATCCATCGCCAAGGGCAATGCCTTGGCTTAGTAAGTGCTGAGGCTGGCCTTTGGTGACCAGAACCAGAATGCCGAGCATGGATAGCGTTGCGCCGACAACCAGCAATAGTGTGGGGCGTTCCTTGAGCAAGAGCGTGCTGAATAGAATCGTATTTAACGGCATCAAAGAGCCGATCAATCCCATATTGGTCGCTGAGGTGCTTGCCGCAGCATAGTAGGCCAAGCTTTGAAAGAGCACCATGCCGAGAAAAGAGAAGACGATGATTTTTGGCAGGTGATTAATGACGATGTGTTTATTGCGCCAAACTTTGGGTGCCATGAAGGGGGTCATGACCAGGCTTGCCAATAACCAGCGGTCAAGCGAAATGACGCCAGGATCAATAACTCCCGCAGACAGTTTGCTAACGATGGTATTGATTGCCCAAATAGCGATGGCGATAAGTGGGAAAGAAAGGTATTTAATTGGCATGGCAGGCATGGCACATGAGATGGCTGGTTTGCAAAGGCTGAGAGGCTTTATTGACCTGACTCGGTGGGTTGGCGCCGTCCTGCCAGCGCCGATATTTTCATTTGGCGGGCGGGAGAAGCAAAGGTGATAATGACCATCATATTTGCAGTGCAGCCAGCAGGTCTTGTTCCAGTTTGACTAAGGTGCCGGTTTGCGTCAATTCTTTGCCGCTGAGTAAAAAAACGTCTTCTACGCGTTCGCCCAGGGTGCCAATTTTGGCGGTATGCAGACGAACCTGGTGATCATCAAATATACGTGCGATGGTGTATAGCAAGCCAGGACGATCGACGGCGCAGATGTTCATCAAGAAGTGGTCGCCGCGTTCGTCGGGTCGAATTTCACATGTAGGGGTGAGCGGAAAGTGCTTTACCATGCGTGATAACCGACCAGTGGGTACAGCAGGTATGGCTGGGCGCTGGGTCAGTTGTTTGGTCAGATCATGTTCGATCAAGCCGATCATGTCGCGATAGGCGATGTCTTCGCTGGGCGTAAAGATGATAAAGCTATCTAGGGCATAACCATGTCGCGTGGTATGAATGCGTGCATCCAGAATGCTGTATCCCAGCACAGCGAAGAATCCGCACAAGCGAGCAAACAACTGGGGCTGATCTGGGCAGTAAACCATGACCTGCAAGCCTTCACCGCTAGGGTTAAGGTGCGCGCGAACTACAGGCTCTGGCGAGTCGCTGCAGTGATACAAGTGTCGTGTATGCCAAGCAATGTCTTCTGCAGGATGGCGCATGAAATAGCTGATGTCGAGTTGTTCCCATAAGGGCAGCTCGATGCCTTTGCGCAGGCCGTAATAACGCAACGCACTACGGGCATCTTCTTGCTTTTCTGCAACACCGGCCAATTGAGGTATGGTGTCTCCGGCAATGAGTTTGGCGGTCATGCGATACAGGTCTTCGAGCAATTTACCTTTCCAGGCATTCCACACTTTAGGGCTTGTGCCACGCACATCTGCTACAGTCAATAAATACAGTGCAGTCAATCGCCGGAGATTGCCTGTGCGCTGAGCAAAACGGGCGATCACTTGCGGGTCAGAGAGGTCTTGCTTTTGCGCCACTTGTGACATGGTCAAGTGTTCTGCCACCAAAAATGCGACGAGTTCGGTGTCTTCTTCTGTCAGGTTATGTTCTTGACAAAATTGCCTTGCGTCACTCACGCCTAGCGCGGAATGGTCGCCACCGCGGCCTTTGGCAATGTCATGAAACAAGGCAGCCAGGTACAGCAGCCAATGACGATCAAAGCCCGCGATCAGGCGAGAGCAAAATGGGTATTCATGCGCAAACTCGGGCATGACAAAGCGGCGCAAATTGCGCATGACTTGCAAAATGTGTTGATCTACGGTGTAGACATGAAACAAGTCATGCTGCATCTGGCCAACGATGCGACCAAAGGCTGGCAGGTAGCGGCCTAGAATGTCAAATTGATTCATTCGGCGCAAGGCGTGAATTAAGTGTGGCTGCTGAAATAGTTGAATGAACATCGCCCGATTGGCTGGGTCAGCACGAAACTTTGCATTGACTAAGTGCCGCGCTCGCCACAGCGCACGCAGCGTGCGTGGTGTCATGCCCTTGATTTCGTCCCGCTGCATTTGAATGAGAAAACATTCCAACAAGGTGTGTGGTGCGTCTTCAAAGGTGTTTTCATGCCGAACATCCAGGCGGTCGCGGACGGTTTGAAAATGCTGGTTGATGACAATCTGTGTGCAGACTTGCTTGGGTAGTAAATAATCATCCAGCGCTTGCAAGGTGAGGGTGTTAAGTTGCGTCACCATTTTGGCTGTTTTGTAATAGTGTTGCATTAACACTTCAGAAGCGCGTTTTGCGCTAGTGGCGTGCATGCCTAACGTGTCAGCAAGTTTTTCCTGGTAGTCAAACAGGAGACGATCTTCGCGTCGATGAGCCAGTAAATGCAAATGGATACGCAATTCGCGCAGACGACGCTCGCAGCGATCAAATTGTCGGGCTTCAAGATGAGTAATCAAGCCTGCATGGACAAGCGATTGCCAGGAGTCTCCCAAGTTAGCTGCGCGTGCAACCCAATGAATCACTTGCAAGTCACGCAAGCCGCCTGGGCTTTCCTTGCAGTTGGGCTCGAGGCTATAAGGTGTGTCGTGATACTTTGCATAGCGTTCGGCTTGTTCTAACTGCTTGGCTTTGAAAAAAGCGACAGGGTCAAGGGCTTGCCGAAAACGTTCTTCAAATCTTGCAAACAGAGCAGCATTTCCCACCAGGTAACGCGCTTCTAGCAGGGATGTTTGTATGGTGATGTCCTGAGCGGACTCTGATAAGCACTCGGTAATTGTGCGGACACTATGGCCAATGTCCAGGCCGATATCCCACAACATTCCGACGAAGGTGGAAATTTTTTCGTTATATAGCGTAGTTTGATTGGCTAAGCTGACGGCTTCATCAGGAAGATCGTTTGCCATTGACTCAGCTTCAGGCTGCAATATCAGCAGATCAATATCTGATGCTGGGTAAAGCGCACCGCGTCCATAACCGCCAACAGCGACTAACGTTGCGCTTGCGGGTAAATCGAGCGTTATCCACAGTTCATGCAATGCCTCATCAATCACGTGGGCACGGTTTGCGAGTAACTCACGACTATGTTGGTTGCTCTGCCAGGTATTGGCTAATTCCGTATTTTTTGCAACTAACCGCTCCTTCGTGGCCAGTGCCAAGGCACGCAGATCAAGCATCTTGAGATAAGGTTATGGCTGAATGGTGATATGGCTTGGGCAGGGAGGGGTGCCCGCAGACACTGTTAACACCTCAACTCCAGTTTCAGTCACCGCGAGTGTGTGCTCGAACTGTGCCGATAGGCTGCGGTCTTTAGTGACAATTGACCAGCCATCGGCAAGTTCTGAAATCGCGGCTTTGCCAGCATTGATCATCGGTTCGATGGTAAAGACCATGCCGGGCTCCATGATCGGGCCGCTGTTGGCGCTGCCATAGTGCAATACTTGGGGTTCTTCGTGAAACTTGCGGCCAGTGCCATGACCACAAAATTCACGCACTACGGAAAAGCCTTCAGCCTCTGCATATTTTTGAATTGCTGCACCAATTGTGCCCAGGCGCATCCCAGGCTTGACTTGAGCAATGCCTATCCACATGCACTCAAACGTGACTTTTACCAACCGTTTTGCAAGGATAGAGGCTTCACCCACAATAAATGTTCTGCTGGTGTCCCCATGCCAGCCATTTTTGATATTAGTGATGTCCAGATTCACAATATCGCCATTTTTCAAAGGCCGATCATTTGGTACGCCGTGACAAACTTGATGATTAATGGAAGCGCAAATCGATTTTGGATACGGGGTATGACCAGGTGGCGCATAATTTAGCGGGGCAGGGATGCAGTGCTGCACATTCACCGTATAGTCGTGGCAGAGTTTATC
>DIUK01000063.1 GCA_002422995.1 Rhodocyclaceae bacterium UBA6160 | reverse complement strand
GCTGCCGTTCACACCACTCGCGCACCGAAAACGGATGCAAGCGGAAGGCAAAATAACGGCCCGCCAGTGAATCGCCCCCTTGCCGGAATGTTTCCATGCGCGCACTACCCGTCACCAACAGCGCCTGCCCGGGCGAACGCCCATCCACCACGCCCTTCAACCAGCCCTTCCAGCCGTGCATTTTGTGAATCTCATCCATGACCAGCAGCTTGGCGCGCGGATTCCATGACTGGCGTTGCAACACACTCCGGTCCGGCAACACATCCCAGTTGAGGTATTGGGCATTCCCGGACAACTGCATCAGCTGACGGGCAAGCGTCGTTTTCCCCACCTGACGCGGCCCAGTCAGCAGCACCATCTTGGTGGTCAAATCTTTCAATACCCATTCATCAAGGTAGCGTTTCATCGGCTAAACATATAACAAATGAAATAAAGTCGCAACTTTATTATTTATTGAATCAAAAAAGTCGCAATAAAATGCCAATGCGTCAAGTTCAGGCACAGTCTAGGCCGGATGCCCGGCGGCGTGCATCGGCATCATTTCATGTCTAAATCCCAACGAAATTCGCCCGGATCGGCGTGTCGCGTGGTGCTTCAAATGCCTGGATCATCGTGTTGCATTTTGCCATTTATGCCCGGCGCGTGGCTGGACTTCGCTTGATTGATCGCTTGCTCAAGTTGTCGGGTCGCATCGAGAAACTCGGCAAAATCGGGCACCTCGCCAAAAATCATCCCGGTCATCGCCTGGTAGTACTGAGGCGCTTAGCCGACATAATCCATTTAACAAAGCTCAAAAGACGGGCAAAGTTATTGTTTATTTCCCAGCAAATGCTGCGCGCAATCGCTCATAGCTAGTTGTATCCTTGTAGGATGGGTAGATTGGGCGAAACCCGTGTTCCGTTCCAGCTCCATCAACCGCACTGACGGAAACTGGCACACAATCTCAAGCGACCTATCCGAACTCGCGTTATCCACCAGAATGATCTCGTGCGGCTTGACCGTCTGCGCCATCAGTGCAGCAAGGCATCGTTCAAGGAATCGCTCGCCGTTCCAGTTGACAATAATGACCGAGACTCGATTATTCAGACCAACCTCGGTGTGCATCTCACACAACTTTACCAAGGGATTCACTTTGTCATCGAGACTGCACCAGCACTGAAATTCACAATGACCAAGACCACAAAAGCTGTCAAGGTCAGGTAGCTTAAGGCCAAAGGAATCAAGTGCGGCCCCAAAAAAGCAAAAGCATTCCTGCACAAATAAAAGCTAAACCTGCCCAATTCATGAAGCCCATTTGTTCTCGCAACACATAAACTGCAACTAGGGCAGTCAGAACAGATACCCCGGCGGTAATAACTGGTTGCGCCAAGGAAAGTGGTACGAGTCTAAGTGTGTAAATATAGCCAACGAATGCTGCACCATAAAAAACACCACCAATCCATACCATAGGATTAGTTGTTTAGTCCCACGGTGTGCTGGTGTAATTTATAGCCAGCTACGGGGGGATGATTTATGGGACAAGTACTACACGGATGCGCCCGCACAACAGAGGCAGTGCGTCGAGCGATACAACATAGTCAAGCGAGCCTGAATGTGCTGGCAAGCCAGTACGGGATCAACCCCAAGACGGTTGCGAAATGGCGGCATCGAGAGAGCATTCAGGATGCACCGATGGGGCCGAAGGCTATTCAGTCGACGGTGCTGACAGCGGAAGAAGAAGCGGCAATCGTGGCCTTCCGCAAATACACCTTGCTGCCGCTGGATGACTGTCTTTATTCCTTGCAAGCCAGCATTCCTCATCTAACCCGGTCATCGCTCCATCGCTGTTTGCAAAGGCATGGAATATCGCGTTTGCCTGAACTGGAAGGCGATAAACCGAACAAGAAGAAATTCAAACCCTACCCAATCGGCTACTTTCATGTGGACATCGCAGAAGTGCAGACCGACGAAGGCCGCCTTTACCTGTTCGTCGCCATCGACCGGACATCAAAGTTCGCCTATGCCGAACTGCACCCAGAGGCGACTCGGATGGTTGCACGAGATTTCTTGACCAACCTGATCAACGCTGTGCCTTATGCCATCCACACCCTGCTGACAGACAATGGCATTCAGTTCGCCAAACGTAAAGGAACCGAGGGCTACCGGGAAATCCCCTTTGACCGTGTTTGCCACGCTCAGGGCATTGAGCACCGGCTCACCAAGGTCTGTCACCCGTGGACCAATGGCCAGGTCGAGCGAATGAACCGAACGATTAAGGATGCAACCGTAAAACGCTATCACTACCAATCTCACGAACAACTGAAGTCCCATCTACAGACGTTCTTGATGGCCTATAACTTCGCGAGAAGACTGAAAACGCTGAAGGGGTTATCCCCCTACGAATTTATCTGCAAAGCATGGGCAATTGAGCCGGATCAATTCAGGATTAATCCAATCCAGCACACCGTGGGACTAAACAATTAGTAATCACCGCCCTCAAATCAGGCGTCTGTAAAAAAGACGAGGAACCGAGCTTCAGAAATATCGAAGCACCAGCGCTGCTCAGAATGCAGAATCCCAACAAAAGCCATCCAGTCATAGCTTACTTCTTCGAGTCGGAAGAGCAAGAAAACCGATAATAAGCGATGTCATTAACGTAATACCACCCAGCATAATCAGAACAGTTGACATGCTTACTTGTCGCAATAATTCTCCCGGTTGTAACGGCCCAAATCCTCCAGCACTCCAGTCCGCAAGTGCAATAATGCCCTGAACGAAGCCACCTATCATTAAAATGATTCCACCCCCCCCACCGACCTCGAGAACAGGGGATGACCGTAGGCGTTCAAGCGTTGCATGTTCTGGCAACAAACCCTCCCGAACGCCGAAAATACGAACGATCAGACCAAAACAAAAAGCCAGATACCCTAAGATAAGCCCCGTCCCGGCAAAGAAAAGTGTATGGACATCAAAACTGACCACACCCAAATGGATTGGACCATTCAGAAGGGCAACATAAATAAGCAGACTCAGAGCGAAGAGAATTAGCCCCGGGATAACGAAGAGCCATCGCGGACTGAAAAGCAACATAAACCTTAGGTGCCGCCACCCATCGCGCCAAGGGCGAAGGTGCGGTGGCCTAGAGCGGCCATCTTTGCTCAAGGTCGTCGGGACTTCAGCAATTCGCATCCCGAAAAGCGTTGCCTTGATTACCATCTCGGACGCAAACTCCATACCTGTTGTACGTAGGTCCATACGCAGAAAAGCATCTTTCGTAAAGGCGCGCAGCCCACAATGGAAATCAGTAGACGGGCATCTAAAAAGTGTCCTTCCTACCCCTGTGAGCACCGGGTTACCAATATATTTGTTCTTCCATGGCATTGCACCTGGTGCGACCCCCCCAAGAAATCGATTGCCCATTACCAAATCGTAGCCATCACGCAGTTTTGCAATAAATGGATCTAGACTGCTAAAGTCATAAGAATCATCAGAATCTCCCATGATTATCCATTCCCCGGCAGCCGCCATACTTCCATGAAACAACGCAGCACCATAGCCACGTTGCGAGACAGAGACAACTCTTGCACCAAGGGATACCGCAATTTCCTGAGAGCCATCCGTACTGCCATTATCAGCCACGATCACTTCAGCCGAAACTCCAGAGTTAGCAATCCAATAATTCGCTTTCTCAATACACCTTGCCAATGTTTCTGCCTCATTGAGGCAAGGCATCAGAATAGATAGTTGTATGCTTGACATCACTCTTTTTTCTTAAGTAGATATAGACAATGAAGCGACCCACCGAATATTGTCTCTAACGGCTGCGGGTAAAGTTCAAGACGATCACACTGGTTTATTTTTATCAGATCAATTCTGTCAAACGCTTCTTCCCAATCTATTGAAGACAAATAATTATAAGGGAGCACTACGCCATGCGCTCGATTTCCAACCCAATCCATAAAGCGCAATGTGGCTTTATCCAAAGAATTATTTGAAACATGATCTTTAATAATCACCCATCGTCTCGCAACTCGTGCGCATTCTTCAAGTGTAGCCACGGGGTCAGCGCAATGATGCAGAACATCAACTGTCATTACTGCATCAAATGCACCGTCCGCAAAAGGCAATTTAATGCCATCATATTTTTTTACAGGCACAAAAGTTTTCGGTCTAACATAAACATCAACGCCATTAATATCTAATCTCGGTCTATGATTTTTAATGGCTAAAGCCATTTCACCCGTACCAGCACCAACATCAAGCATGGAAACAACATCAACTGGAATAATTTCTGCGATGTGTTTAGAAATCTGGCGAACTCTTCTCCCCATTATCATCTTTCGATGAGCGCGGACTGCCAAGTTTTCAGAACTAGTAGTGTTATGTGGTTGTGACATAATCTATTCCTCTATTTGTGTTTAATGAGTTGTTTTGCCTTCAAAATGACTGAAATAAAAACTCCTACACAAAAAAATGATGCAAAGTGGACAGAAAAAGTGCCGCTCGCGATATATCTTATTTCATCTCCCGGATACATATTTGCATCAATCGCAGAAAGCAAGACAAGGCGCGGTAAAACAATCGATGCCGCAAGACTTGAAACCAAAAAGACGGATGTTAAATCTAAGGTTTTAAAAACAGAAACTCTCGGGATAAGCAATATCGCGGCCAACAGAAAGAATGCAACAAACACTGCAACTCTGGCAGCGTAGAAAACAGCCTTGGTAACCCAACTGGTAATAGGAATAACGCTATGGGCTGGCGTTTCGTTATTAAGTACCATGTTGTCCACATGTAGGTGGATATCCGGTCCGTCGTAAGCGCGTCCCGATGTCAGGTTCTTCAGGTTTGTCAGTGGGATTGCCACGATGTGATTATCAACCACCACCCGCAAATTTCCGGCCCATGAACCGGGTGACGTTATCTCAATACCACACTTACACTTAGCCGGTGCTCCGCCCGGCTCCAAGCCAAAAATTGCCTTCGCCACATCCGGCCGTTCTTTTACGCTAAGTCTAATGCCACCGTCCGTCGCTTCCTGATCGAGATCAATGGTTTTAGGCATTCCTTTGGCAAGATTTACCGCCCAACCGGATAGTTGCCATTGAGAGGATTCGAGTAAAGCGGTGCGCCTAAGCGCAACCTTGTTAAAGTCGGACTCGACATTTAGCACAGTACCAATACTCGCTATTGTTGGCAGACTGGGGGCAGACAGGTTCAGAAAGAATCGTCCAATTTTCCACATAGACGACCAGAAATTGCTATCAAATACTGAGAAATCTGGGCCCAATGCAGTAGAAATAACCCGCCGCTCTTTGATTTCTCCACGGTCAAAGCCCCCGCGAAGTTCATTGGCCACCGTATCAAAATACTCAAGCATTGCATTGGCCTTCGGTCCGGCAACATAAGCCCCCGCATCCAGCAAAGCCCATTGGAAATGCCCGCCGGATATACTGCCGTCAACCGCGCGATAACCTTGGATCGCTGCCGCGCTCCAGCCATGACCATCCAGATGTTGATCAAAGAACGGCTTAGCTTTAAGAAAAGACGGACTTACTTGGTAAGCGCGTTCTAACGTCGACTTCGATACTGGCGCATAACGCTGTTTTTGAGATTCATCTGGCTCAATGGCCATCAATGCAGATAAGTTTCTCTGAAAACTTGCGGACTTCATGATCGTCGGTGCCCAGAAGCCAAAGTAATGCCAATTAATAGCGGAGGCAAATTGCTGGCTCAAAAAAACGATCACTAAAATAGCACCCAGTTTTGGAAGAGCCATCCTTGTGTTACTAACATAGTTTGCCTGCTGACTCGCTTGATACCATACAAAAATAAGAGACACTAATGGTGGCAATATGAACAAAACGCCCTCTGGCCGCGTTAACACATGTGCGCCGACTACCACGCCTGCCAAAATCGAAGAAGTCCAGTTTACTTTTTTTAGATAAAGATAGATTGACGTTGAAAAGCTGAGCGGCAACAAGATTAACTGGAGTGCATCAGGGGTTGCACGATCAAATATCGCATGTTGGTAACAAAAAAAAGCCAAGGGAATAGTGCTTAACCACGCGACTAAACGGCTTTGAGCTAAAGCGGATATCTGAACCCAAAGACAAAATAAAGCCAGCCCATAACACAGCACTTCGAAGTTTCGAAGCCCTAAGCCATATAGCCATGAAATTCGTATATATAAGGGGTACAGAATCTCTTTAATCGGGGCGAGATAACTACCATTCAAATCTAGTGAAACAGCACGCAATATAAAATAATAGTCATCGTGTGGGCTATAGATTGCAACTATCTCCTGCCCAATTCCAAACAATAATGGAATGGTCACGAGCACAAAAAACGCAAAGTATTCGGATTTCAGATTTTTAGTAAAAATGAAATTTAACATTGGGAGGATGTCTCATTCATATTGGATACGACTGGCAATTATTTTTATATTTGACGATTCGCCAATGCTTTCATATAGGCAGTGCAATGCGCTCCCTAATGCATTTTCGGAGCACGAAGTTCAGCTTGGGCTCTTCTCAACAACTCAATCCGTTGATCAGTGTCAATTCCCGCTTCCAGGCCGTGCTTCAGTGTCGCGAAAAATTCGCAGCCATCTGTATCAAAGGCATGTGCTACCGTTAGATTAATGAGCCCTATCTGGGCGAGCTCACGCATCAATAACGAGAACGACGATGGCGTAAAGCGCCATTGGTGGACATCAATATAGTTAGTGGATGTTCGTGCTGTCTCGAACTGGAGTTTTGCCTCCGACAATGTATGTGCTAAAGAAATACCTCCCTCGCTGTTCTGCCCCCAAGCGATATTTCCGTCCAGCTTGGCAGCGTAAGCGTAATGATCAAACACTACCCCCGGCGCGTGACGGGTACGCTGTTCTGAATGTGCCTGCAGAACTTCTCCCGTGGTGCTCGTAGGCCGAAAATAATCGAAACAATACCTCTTATCCGGGATCACAAGCGAGATGATGCCGTTGGGTCGAAGAGTTTTCGAGAGCTCCTGAAGAAACGACACCAAGTCTGTCGTATGTTCGATCACGTGAGAGGCGATGATCCAGTCAAATCTTGTTCCTGACTCAACGAGTTCGTTGATCGGCTCCCCGTGCCATAGGTAGTCAACATCTTCGATGTTGTCCAAATTGACGCCGTGACCACGATACTTCTCGATTAACTCTTCACGCGTCGCATGATCAAGAATCCGTACGTTGAACCCGGCCTTCTTCGGAGCAAGCGGATTATGACTCGGGCCAATTTCAAGTCCTAAACCCTTTCGGTCAACCATGATCAATGCCTTATCGATCCGGCTAAGCTGCGTGTTTTGTTGAGGCCTTGCACTTTTGGGCACCGTTAAAATCTCAACCCTTGGAGGCCAGGCCAAGCTGAAGTCTTCATGATCCAAGGTCAGGTTGGGACTGTACGCTGGGTCATTCAGCAGCAAATCACCCCAGCGCTGCTTCATGTACTGAACTTCTTTGGCGAAACGCGCCTGTTTTTCTGGCGTATCTTCATAGCCACGCGTGGCGGATTCGTGGTGGTACAACTCGGCATACGGTGTCCAGACATTACGGTAGCCCGCTTCCCGGACGCGCAGACAGAAATCGACGTCATTGAAGGCTACTTGAAGGTCTGCTTCGTTCAGCCCCCCAACTTCTTCAAAAACGTTTTTCTTCACAACTAAACATGCCGCTGTGACAGCCGACAAAGTTTGAATTAATTGTGCACGCATAGAATAACCGAAGTGGCCTCGCGGCAGGTGTTTGTGGGCGTGTCCTGCTACTCCCCCAAGCCCATGAATCACTCCGCCATGTTGCAATGTATCGTTGGGGTACCAGAGTCTTGCCCCTACGGCCCCTAATTTTGGTTGCAATGCAATACTGACCATCTCCGATAGCCACTCTGGCGAGATGACTTCCAGATCGTTGTTGAGTAACCCCAGTACCTCGCCGCGCGCTAATTTTACCGCAGCGTTATTTAGTGCGGAGTAATTGAAAGGCCTGTCATCGCGCACGACCCTTACCCGTGTTTCCGCTTTCAACGTATCGAAATATTCAAGGGTTGCAGGATCGTCCGAACCGTTGTCAACGATGAGAACCTCGTAATTGGAGTAGGTGGTTTTTGCCAGTATGCTTTCGATACATTGTTTAATTAATTCCAGGCCATTGCGCGTCGGGATAATCAGGCTGACGAGGGGCGGCTTTTCTGGCAGTGCATAGCGCACCCGATAAGCAAAGCCGATTAATTCGGCGTTGGCATTTATTTTTTTCCGCTGAAAGTGTTCATTCAGCGCCCTTTCCCCCGCCAACATCGCATAGGGTTTGGCATCGGCCGATTGCGCCGTGCTCTCGGCATGCATGCGCCAGTGATAGAGCACTCGGGGCACGTGATGAATCTGATTGGGTTTTATACGTTCAATGCAGCGCAAGGCGAGATCGTAATCCTGCGCGCCTTCCAGCCCCCTTCTGAATCCACCGATATCGTTCAAAAGGTCTTTGCGGTAAACCCCAAGATGCGTAATCAGATTGTGTGAATAGAACAAATCCGGATTCCAGTCGCACTTGAAGTAGGGGTGAAACCTTCTGCTAGCTTCGTCTATCTTGTCTTCATCCGAGTAAATCAAGCGTGCATCAGGGTGCTGATTGATGGCATCCGCCACCCAGAACAGGGCGTGTTCCGCCAGCAGGTCGTCGTGATCCAGCAGGGCGACCCACTCCCCAGTGGCCAATTCCAGTGCACTGTTGGATGCTTCCGAGATATGGCCATTTTGCTCGCGAAAAACAACCTTGATGCGTGAGTCCTCTTTTGCGTAGTGCTCCAAAATGGGATAGATGGATGGATTGGTGGAGGCATCATCGGCAATGCATAACTCCCAATTCTGGTAAATCTGCTTGCGAACGGATTCGATGGTTTCAATCAGCCATTCTGGTTTGGGGTTGTAGGCGGGCATCACCACCGAGATCAGCGGCTTGCGCTCAAAAGCGTCGATGCGCGCGCGCAGAGTGGCGCGGGTTTCGTCGGTCAGGGTGTCGTAACGGCGAATCCATTCAGCGTAGTCGTTTCTATCGAATTCACCGGAATTTGGCGTGGGTTTCACCTGACCCGATGTGGCCACTATTCTGAAACCACGCCGGATGCCCGCCAAACCTTCGCGCCAGTAGAGTTGTATTGCCTTCGTGAGTGTGTTTTTCAAACCGCCGCCACGCTTGATGGCAGGCATCGCCAGTTCCGCAACGCGACGGACACGTTTCAACTGGTGCACGACGGCACGCAGTGGCCGCATCATTCGCCAACTGGTTGAGTTATGCAGTGCGGCGATCTGCCCGTCGCGCTCGGTTACGGCTTGGTTGAGGCTGGCGATCTGCCCGTCACGTTCAGCTGCGGCTTGGCTCAGGCTGGCGATCTGTCCGTCACGCTCGGCCACGGCCTGGCTCATGCTGGCGATCTGCCCGTCACGTTCAGCTGCGGCTTGGCTCAGGCTGGCGATCTGTCCGTCACGCTCGGCCACGGCCTGGCTCATGCTGGCGATCTGCCCGTCACGCTCGGTCACGGCTTGGGTGGCAATTAGCTTTTGTTTGGAAAGCCTATCTACCAACATCAAAGGGGATTTGAGGCGATCAAATTCATCTGACCAACGCGATTGTTTGTTCTGTAGCGCTTGGTCATCAAATGTTACTTTATCGGATGCGACATCGAGTAAGGCATCGTAAACCTCTCGCACAATGGGAGGGCAGGCATTGTCCAGCAGCAGGTCATCCGGTTCGAAAACCGTATGCCGCAGCCCTTGATCAAGAAATTCCGTTTTATAACTTTGTAGCTTTGCTGGATCAATTTCTAAGTCAATGCACTTTGAAATTCGCATCAACTCGGCATCCGGCGATTGCATCAGACGGTCATAATCCACCAGTACACGCTTATCGCCGGTGCTGCCAATCAAAGCCGTGATGACATGGCCTAGCCACAGAAGATAGCTCTGCCCTTCTGCAATGCCATCGCGTTTAGCCAAAGACTTGACGACGCTGAGCGGGTGCCGAATAGCTAAAACATAGTTCACATTGACGTTACAGTAGTTAAACACCTCTTTCCAAAAGGGCAACAGCTTCGCCACCCGAGGGTCTTTGAAGCCGAAGACTGCAACACTACCAACTTTCTGTCTAAGCAACTCAACCGCACGAAGGAAATAGCCTTGATTGCGCAAGGCTTCCACATCTTTTGCTTCAATCGGTGTGAGATGGAACCAATCGCTGTCAAGCGCTGCCAACATTTCGACGTCAAGTGTGTTGAGGTCGGGGTCCTCCCAAAACCCCTTGGAATTATTGCCCTCAATGGGCGGTATCAGTCTATCGCCGAGCTCCACGCCCATGACCTGCAAACCACGTGTAACAGCACTAGTGCCACTGCGGTGCATTCCCAATACGACAATCAGCCTTTTCGCTTCCATAAATTACCAGGTCTTCAATTTTGTGTTTGCTGTAGTTCTATTTCCGGGTAGCAACCGAAATCAACGATACCCGTCGCCAAGTTTCCCGTATCAGGCTGCACCCTGAACATGGCAATATCAATCAGGCGATGTAGATAGGTTTCACTCCCATTTACGTCACCGACGACACCTGCATTCAAAAAATAGACTCCCGCATTCAGCGCGCATCGAAACCGGAATTCGACGCGATAGCTTGATCCTGCTCCAACATAAGCCAGGCTTTCTCGCGGTGAATTTGCCGATACCCCCCCGCCCAGCTCAACACCTGATGTGGTCTTGATGAGCATGCCAAACCGGACATTGCTGGCACTTTTGGAGAAGCGAACGGTGTACGCATAACGATAGGTCTTGCCTCGTACGAGGTTGTTAACCTGCTCGCCAGCCAAGGTAAGCACCGCCGGCGAATCGATGTAAGCCCCATGCGACTCATATTCAATGGTGCTGCTCGGCATCAGGTTCGGGTCAAAGTTTTCTTGCGGTTCGTACGTGTGTTCCCCATGTGATTCTTCTTGGCGCGCCCCTGCTTCTACGGTATTGGCATGCAGCTCCGCATGTTCATCCATCTGGCGAATTTGCTCACGAATGGTTTCACGCTTGTCCGTCGGAGCATAAAGCAGCTTTTGATAACGGCCCACGATTTGTTTGGGCATGCCCACGGCCAGCTTTTCACCAGAGTCCATCAGCACGGCACGATCACATAGCTCAACGATGGTTCCGCCTGAGTGAGAGACAAACAGGATTGTGGATCCGCTGGCACGGATGGTCTCGATACGAGAAAAACACTTGCGTTGAAAGAGTTCATCACCTACAGAAAGCGCTTCATCTACGATGAGAATTTCCGGATCGACGTTGATCGCCACCGCAAACGCCAGCCGCACCATCATGCCGCTGGAATAGGTTTTTACTGGCTGTTCAATGAAGTCACCAATCTCGGCAAAAGCTGCGATGTCGTCAAACCGGGCGTCGATTTCTTCCGTACTTAGGCCAAGCACAGCACCATTCATATAAACATTCTCACGGCCTGTGAAATCCGGGTTGAAGCCGGAGCCGAGTTCCAAGAGCGCTGCGATGCGGCCACGGGTTTCCACGCTACCGCCGGTGGGCGATAGTGTGCCGCAAATCATTTGCAACAAAGTGGATTTGCCCGAACCATTGCGCCCGATGATGCCGATGGTTTCGCCTTTTTTGACTTCAAACGAAACATCCCTGAGCGCCCAGAATTCGCGGAAGTATTGCTTCGGCTGCTTACCGATCAATCTTTGCAGGCGCGGCAGTACAAACTGCTTGAGGCGGTCGCGCGGGGTGTCGTAGATGTGGTAGCACTTGCTCAAGCCTTCAACCTTGATGGCGGTGTCGCCGCTCATGCGCAAGCCCTCCAAAAGTCGGCGCTGGCAAGACGGCGTTTGATGTTACAAAACATCTGCGAATCCTTTGCGGGTCTTTTGGAACCAGGCAAAACCCAACCAGGCGATGACGCTAGTAGCCAGCCAATAGATGCCAAGCAGGGTAAAGTCTGGTAGCTTGCCCCAATACAGAACATCCCGGGTCATCTCGATGACGGGGGTAAGCGGGTTGAGGTAGAGCAGGTGGCGGTAGTTTTCAGGCAAGGCGCTGACCGGATAAAAGATGGGGCTCATGAACATCAGCACAGAAGTCACCACACCGATGATTTGCGACACGTCACGCAAGAACACCCCCA
>DIUK01000014.1 GCA_002422995.1 Rhodocyclaceae bacterium UBA6160 | reverse complement strand
TATTGGGCTGGTAAGGAAATTCCAGCAATACATAAAATCGGTTTTGCCTAATGGAAGTGGTCATGACTGCTTCGAGCTGGAAAAACAGCAACAAGCGCTCACGAATATTAGTCAAAGCCATCTGATTCCCCTGCGACTGACGACCTTCTAGCGCCATTGAGTTCGATAACTCAAGGCGGACTTTAGCGCCTACTTGCTCACAGCGGATTAAAATATCTCCCGGCGTCTGACTCGGTTCAATGCCGTGATAAACCGCATTCTCCAGCAAAGGCTGCAACATGAGCGGTGGCACCATCGGGTCTGGCGGACAAGAGGTCATATCCCACTGAACTTGAATACGATCCCCTAAACGCAAACGTTCCAAATTCAGATATTGGCGCGCCACGGCGATTTCTTCCGACAAGGGTACAAGTGTTCTGTTTTCACGCATCAACACACGGAATAAATCAGAGAGCTCCTCAATAGCCGTTTCAGCGCGCTTAGGTTCTGTTCGCATCACACCAAGCACTGCGTTAAGCGTATTAAACAAAAAATGTGGCCTGATGCGCGCCGTCAGCGCTAATAATTTCGCCTCGGCCAACGCTGGCGTTTGTGCTCGCTCCAGTAAGTCCAGCCAGACCAACACTAGGTAAGCACTCAAGGCGGCCCATAAAGCGGCAGTCTCCAAGCCAAATTGCGCGCCACCTAGCATGTCATATGCACCATGCAACGCGGCGGTTGCAAGCAAAACCATCAAAACAACCAAAGCTCGTGCTGCACGCCGAGGAAATTGAGCTAGCCAATGAGCCACTAAATAAAGAGCACCCAAGCACAACAGGATCAGCGGCTCAACAAACACTGCAGCAGCCACCCATTTGTTGAAGATATCTGCCGCACCTTGGTTTGCCGCCAAAATGCCCAAAGCCAATCCAGCATTGACCATGCCGATGATACGAAGCCAAATGACTACCGTTCTAAAGTCAGGCAAATGCGACGTCTCAAAGTTTCCCGGTATACTTGTCATTGTTTTTATAGGCAGTTTTACACCGACGTTGATTGCATTATCAAGGGGTTCTCAAAGGTTCGATCCACCTTGGGTTTTGCATTTATGATTGCCTATTACGTTATCCTACACCAATAAAAATCCCATTTCCCCGCACTCAATTATGACAGAATCAATTCAACCCGCTGCTGATAAAGCTTGGTCTGGCCGTTTTTCAGAACCTGTTTCCGATCTTGTTAAACGCTATACGGCGTCTGTTTTTTTTGACCAGCGCATGTGGCGCCAAGATATTCGCGGATCTCTGGCTCATGCACGCATGCTTGCGCAACAAAACATCATCTCACCGGAAGACCTCGCAGCCATTGAACACGGCATGGCAACCATTAGCCAGGAAATAGAGCAAAATAAATTTCAATGGAATCTGGATGATGAAGATGTTCATCTCAACATTGAAAAGCGTCTGACAACTTTAATTGGTGATGCTGGCAAACGCTTGCACACAGGTCGCTCACGCAATGACCAAGTAGCAACGGATATCCGTTTATGGTTGCGTGATGCAATCGACGGTATTGACCATTTGCTCATCTCCCTGCAAAACTCGCTCCTTGCCTTGGCCGAATCGCACAGCGAGACACCCTTGCCCGGCTTTACCCATTTGCAAGTTGCTCAACCTGTCACTTTTGGTCATCACTTGCTAGCCTACTTTGAAATGTTCCAGCGTGACCGCGAGCGCTTTGCTGATTGCCGTCGTCGCGTTAATCACTTACCTTTAGGCGCAGCTGCGCTAGCCGGAACGACTTTCCCGATTGATCGAGATGCCGTCGCCCGTGCACTTGGCTTTGATGCGCTTTGCGAAAACTCTTTGGATGCAGTCTCTGATCGTGACTTTGCTATTGAGTTTTGCGCTACGGCTGCACTGGTCATGATGCACATTTCGCGGCTATCCGAAGAACTTATTCTCTGGATGAGTCCTCGCGTAGGATTTATCGATCTGCCAGACCGTTTTTGCACTGGTTCATCGATTATGCCCCAGAAAAAAAACCCCGATGTCCCCGAGCTTGCACGTGGAAAAACTGGCCGCGTATATGGCCATCTCACGGCACTGCTCACCTTGATGAAAGCCCAGCCCTTGGCTTATAACAAAGATAACCAGGAAGATAAAGAACCCTTGTTCGATACGGCAGATACCTTAACGGATACATTAAGAATTTTTGCTGACATGATCCCCGGCATCCGTGTCAAGCCGTTAGCTATGGCAGCAGCGCTGCGCCAAGGTTACGCAACCGCAACAGATTTAGCCGACTATCTGGTCAAAAAAGGACTCCCATTTCGGGACGCTCACGAAGCAGTTGCCTTGGCCGTACGTGCTTGCGAGACGCGACAATGCGAACTTGAGTCACTCACGTTGGAAGAGCTTCGCACGTTCTCACCACTCATCACAGAAGATGTATTTGCCGTATTGACAGTGTCGGGATCGCTGGCTGCGCGTAATCATCGCGGCGGCACCGCTCCCGTGCAAGTCCAAGCAGCTATTGCTCGCGCACATCAACGGCTCAACGGCTAACTTGCTTAAATGAAACATCCTGATCGAATTGGCAAATACGAAATCCGCGGCAAGCTCGGGGATGGTGCAACGTCAACGGTCTATCTAGGCTACGACGAATTCAGTGCGCGTGAAGTTGCTATCAAAGTAATTTTTCCGGATGTGCTACGCGACAAAGAACACGGATTGCAGTACCGACGACTCCTGCTTACGGAGGCGTCACTTGCCGGAAAGCTGCAACATCCGCACATTGTGGAAATTTTTGATGCCGTTATTAATGACGAGCAAAGTTACATCGTCATGGAATATGTGCCTGGCGGAACCTTGGAGCCTTTCTGCAAACCTGACACGTTGCTACCGATTGAGCGCGTTGTCGAAATTATTTTCAAATGTACTCGTGCACTTGACTACGCGAATCGTGCGGGTATTACGCACCGCGACATTAAGCCTGCTAATATTTTGCTCACCGAAAGAGCCGAAAACAATCAAGTAACCGCCTCAAGTGGCGACATCAAGATTTCCGATTTCGGCGCAGCGCTTATTGGTGATATTGAAAATTCGCAGACCCAAGTCTTTGGCGTAGGCTCTCCTGCTTACATGTCACCGCAGCAACTCAGTGATCAGCCACTGACACTGCAAACCGATATTTACTCTTTAGGCGTCGTCATGTACCAACTGCTGACCGGAAGGCTCCCCTTTGAAGCCTCTTCCAACTTCGGCATGATCTACCAAATTTGCAATACCGAACCGCCACCGCCGACCACGTTTCGCATCGATATTCCGCTAGGTCTGGCCGCAGTGATTAAGCGGGCAATGCAAAAAGACCTGGCTGTACGTTATCAGTCTTGGCGTGAATTTTCTCACGACTTGGCCCAATCATTTCGTAATGCCCAGCTCTCAGTCCAGAGCACTGACTTTCCGGATAGCGAAAAATTTGAAACCTTGCGTACCTTAGCTTTTTTTACTGAGTTCTCCGATGTGGAACTGTGGGAAGTCGTACGGTTTTCTCGCTGGAGCGAACTGGCACCACGAACCGTCATTATGAAAGAAGGCGAGCCAGGTGATTTTTTTGCCTTCTTACTTTCGGGCGAACTAGCGGTAGAAAAAAACAAGCGCACACTTGTGACGCTACAGCCTGGTGAATGCTTTGGCGAAATGGCAATTATCCAGCGAGGGCAGCACACACGCAGTGCAAATATTGTTGCCCTGACAACGGCACGTGTTGTTACTATTCCGGCGCTAGCCCTTCAGCACAGCTCTGACGCCTGCCGAATGCACTTTTACCAAGGCTTTCTGAATGTTATTGCCCAAAGGCTTGATAATGCGAACCAGCGGATCGCATCAGGCTAAACCACTCATGGCTGTCCCGTAGTCGCCTTTTCAGGCAGCCCTGGGTCACCCTAGGGCGGCGCGCAAAATTACAGAAAATTCGATGACGATACAATCGTCAACAACCAACTATCAGTTGGCTTTTGACAGCAGATCAATACACTTTTTCAAGTCACCCGCCTCATACATCTCCGTCATGATGTCACTTCCACCCATGAACTCACCTGCAATATACAACTGAGGCACGGTCGGCCAATTGGCATAGTCTTTTACACCTTGGCGAATTTCCGGGTCAGCTAAAACATCAACCGTAACGACATTATCTGCACCGCACGCCTTCAATAGCTGGACTGCACGCGAAGAAAAACCACATTGCGGAAACTGTGGGGTACCCTTCATGAACAACACAATCGGGTTATTGGTGACCAACTCGTGAATTTTCTTTTGAGTATCCATCGTACCCTCCAAAATAACTGAGTAAAAAGATCGGGTATTTTAGCGCCGCGGTCTCTCGGCGGTCAAGCAAACATAGAAAAAACCGTGCTTGACATCAATGTCGATTGCCGAGTTTATGTAAGACAGGTCTGTTTTCTATACTTCAATATAAAAAGTCGGCGCTGGTGATACAGCGCCTTATTGCTTTAACCAGTGTTTTTACAGCATCCAATACAATCTACCCCGCCCACCTCACAGACCCGGGATGCGCACAGTCGAATACCACGTTTTGTAAGGCATTGAGGCATTCGGCGTCTAATGTTGAACTCCTCTGTGAGTGACTTAAATAGCTGTTGACAGTTCACTTGCAGTGTCCAGGGAGAAACCACATGCGCCATATAAAAGACTCGGATATACCTTCTTCAGAAATTACGCCTCAGCGCCTTTATAACGCACGCCGAGATTTTTTAACCACCTCCGTAGGACTCACCCTTGCTGGATTGTTACCAAACACCCACGCCAAGTTGCCTGCCGGAAAAGTGAGCTCCTTCTCAACGACCGAAGGACTCACACCATTCAAGCATGTTACTGGGTATAACAATTTTTATGAATTTGGCACAAACAAAGACGACCCGGCCATTCATGCGCAAAAAATGCGGATTGCTCCTTGGCAGATATTGATCGACGGCCTCGTAAAAAAGCCAAAAACCTTGGGCTTTGAAGACATCCTCAAACTCGCGCCTCTAGAAGAAAGAATCTATCGCCTCAGATGCGTTGAGGGATGGAGCATGGTTATCCCATGGCTGGGCTTTCCTTTATCAGTTTTGCTCAAACAAGTGGAGCCTTTAGGCAGCGCCAAATATATCGAGTTTTTCACCGCAGTTCAGCCAGACACCATGCCCGGCGTGAGTCGTCAGGTGCTTGATTGGCCATACGTTGAAGGGCTAAGGCTGGATGAAGCGCTTCATCCATTAACCATCACGGCAGTTGGACTTTATGGTGAGCTGCTACCAAAACAAAATGGCGCCCCCGTACGCATAGTTACCCCCTGGAAATATGGCTTTAAAAGCGGGAAATCAATTGTTCGGCTGCGCTTCACTGAACAAATGCCGCAGACGAGTTGGATGAAAGCAAACACCACCGAATATGGCTTCTACTCAAACGTAAACCCTGCTGTAGATCATCCCCGCTGGAGCCAGTCCTCTGAGCGCCGTATTGGAGAGTTTCTTAAACGAAAAACCCTACCTTTCAACGGCTATGAAAAACAAGTAGCCCATCTTTACACCGGAATGGATTTAAGAAAATACTTTTGAGATGAAGGCAAAAGCTCGCTTGACGAAATTACTAATATTCATCTCCAGCCTCATCCCTTTAAGCTGGTACGTTTGGGGAATACTGACAGAAAAACTGGGCGCAAACCCTATTGAAACAATCACACGGGGTCTTGGTACTTGGGCATTAATTTTTTTGCTGCTGACACTCACAACAACACCGCTACAACGGCTCGCTAAGTGGCACTGGCCTGTTGCAAACCGTCGCATGATTGGACTATTCGCATTCTTTTATGCTTGCCTTCATTTCATGGCTTACATTTGGCTCGACCAGTTCTTTGATTGGCCTGCTATCGGAAAAGACATTTTCAAACGCCCTTTTATAACCGTCGGAATAATGACTTTGCTTTTACTTTTACCGTTAGCCATCACATCATCAACTTATGCTGTCGTGACACTCGGCGCCAAGCGGTGGAAAAAACTCCACCGACTGATTTATCTCATCAGCGTAATGGCATGCATCCACTACTTTTGGATGGTAAAAGCCGACACTCGAGAACCTGTTATCTACAGCAGCATCCTGTTCTTACTACTCAGCACTCGAGTTTTTTGGCTTTACAGAAAAATCATAAGGCCCACTACGCGATAATTTTATTAGTAACCCAAACAAACCCTATCTGATTAAGATGTCCATTAGACATAGTGTGTGGGGCTCGGTATCCGCTTTACCATTGCAGGTGGGTTATATAATCACCCGATGAGAATTAATAGCGTCACGCAATCAACCTAAATGCTGACATCAAAGCCTAGCGACAAAAGCAATCGATTCTTAAGTCAATTGCTCAATGCTGGCATTACAACGTAAGCGCCCGGTAAAGGCATCTGT
>DIUK01000108.1:2815-3865 GCA_002422995.1 Rhodocyclaceae bacterium UBA6160 | reverse complement strand
AGCTCGAAGCCTTCGCCAGTTTTTACGGGGCTGATTTTTACGGCCTGCCGAGAAATACCGGAAAAATCACGCTGCTGCGCGAGGCAGTCGCCGTGCCCGCAAGTTTTGATTATCTGCCCGGCGAGCCTTTGGTTCCCCTGCGTGCGGGCGAGACGGTTGCCTGGCGCTTGGCAGATACAGGCCATTAAACCTGCGGCAAAACGTTGATGTCTTTGCATCCGCTGTCGAATTTTCTCCAGCCTTGGTTTACCAATGGAGAGCCCACGCTGGCGCAGCTTAATGAAGTGGCACGGCAACGTGATGTGAAGAGTGGTGGTGACATGCCCTTGCAGTTCGTATTGCCTGTTGCCGATAATTTGTCTTATGAAGATCGCATTTTCAGATTCGGCGCTGTGGCGACACGTGAAAATAATGCGCATGATTTATTCAATGCGTTGATCTGGCTTACTTTCCCGCAGACCAAGGCACTTCTTAATCGGCGTCATGTGTTGGCGTTGCGTGAGCAGGGAAATACAGTGCGCGGCCCTCTGCGTGATGCGCTAACGCAGTTTGATGAATGCGGCGTGATTGTGGTAGGCACATGTCCTGAGTTATGGGAAGCCATTAGTGCGCATCGCTGGCATGAGGCGTTTGTCATACAGCGTAAGGCGCTTTGCCGCACGACGCGGTTTATTGTGTTCGGCCATGCCAGCCATGAGGCGCTGATGTCGCCCTTCAATGGATTATGCGGCAAGGCAATGTTTCTGCCGATGACGGAAGTGTCGTTGGCGACATTTGATCATGTCGGCAATGCGGTAGTGGATGTGTTGCTTGCCCGCCGTATCACCAGCGCCGACTTTTCTCCACGTGATTGGCAACCCTTGCCACTGCTTGGTATCCCCGGTGCGACAGCGAAAAATGAAGCCGCTGAATATTACGCGGACACGCGCCAGTTTCGTCCCGCGCGTACAATGCCAGCGGGAAGTTCGCCAGGCAGCCGCTGGATGCCAACGCAAATGCGGCATCTGGAGGAAAGTCCGGGCCCCGCAGAGCAGGATGCCGGCTAACGGC
>DIUK01000108.1:0-2691 GCA_002422995.1 Rhodocyclaceae bacterium UBA6160 | reverse complement strand
CGCTCCCGGGTAGGCTGCTAGAGGCCGTTGGCAACAACGGTCCCAGAGGAATGGCTGCCCACGACAGAACCCGGCTTATCGGCGAACTTCCCACCCGCAGTTCCCACCTTGGTCCCCCACTGGGATTCTCCATCCTTTACCGAGGTTTAACGCACCAGCAATACCGGTATTTTTGACAATTGCACCAGCTTCATGGCCACTGAGCCCAGCAACGTGCCTTTGAGCCCGCTATGCCCACGTGTGCCGAGCAAAATCTGCGTGCAGTGCTTATCTTCGGCAAATTGGGTAATCGTCGGTGCGGCTTCACCGATCAGTACATGCAATTCTGCAATCAGACCTGCGGTTTTTAGCTGGGCAAGCGCAGGGGCGAGTACCTTCATGCCGCTTTCCAGATGAAACTCGCGCAATGTGTCGGCATTGATAAAACGGCCAATATCGCGGGGCAGATTTGGCTGCACATTGAGCAGATGAATATGTGGCATTTCGCGCCATGCCGACAGGTTATTGATAACCCAGGTGATTGGCAGCAAGGCGCTGTCAGAATCATCAATCGGGATAAGCCATTGCTGTGTCATTGTGAAATATCCTTTGAAATATCTTTAGGGCGGGGTATGGCCAAATCAACCGGCGGACGCATTTTTGCGCGCGCCGCAAGTGTCTTGCCAATAACAACCACGAGCGCAGCGCCGACGATGGCGACCAGTGTTTTGCCGTAGGGAATGCCAGCCAGCAGGTCGGTAGGCAAAGCTGGGTCGGTGACGATCATACCGCCGCCAATCCAGCCGAGCAAAGCGCCACCGGCAGTAATGATGGCCGGGTAACGATCCATCATCTTGAGCACCAGCTGACTGCCCCAGACGACAATTGGGATAGAGGCCAGAATGCCAAACACCACCAGGTAGATATTGCCGTGGGCAGCGCCAGCCACGGCAATCACATTGTCCAGGCTCATCACCGCATCGGCGACGATAATGGTTTTGATGGCGCCGGCCAGTGTTGTGGCAGCGGCCACATTGCCGTGACCTTCATCTTCAGGTTGCAGTAATTTGATGCCGATCCAGAACAGCAGCAGCGCGCCGACAATTTTCAGCCAGGGCACGGCCAGCAGTTGCAGGGCGAAAAAAATCAGCACGATGCGCAGGATAATCGCGCCAGCTACGCCCCAGAAAATGCCTTTTTTGCGCTGCGCATCAGGCAGCTTGCGGCAGGCCAGCGCGATGACCACCGCGTTATCACCGCCGAGCATGATGTCGATGGCGATAATTTGCAGTACCGCAATCCAGAAGGCAGCAGTAGAAATATCTAGCATAAGGCTTTTATCCTGTATTCAAGGGAAGGGTGCAATTCTAGCGGCGATTTTGTTTGTAATGTCTGCTACATTGTTGCAGGGATAACCCTTAATCAGTTCAAGAAAATTCAGGAAAAAACATGAAAGGTATTTTGCTATTTGGACATGGCGCGCGTAATCCGGCGTGGGCGTTGCCATTCGAGCGGATACGACAGATGATTATGGCGACAGATGCCACAGCGCTGGTTGAACCCGGCTTTTTGGAGCTGATGCGGCCAAGCTTCGCTGAAGGTATTGACAACCTGGTGAGCCAAGGCGCCACCGAGATTGTGGTGGTGCCGATTTTTGTCGCAGGTGGCGGTCACGTCAATAAGGATTTACCGCCGCTGGCCGCTGAGGCCATGACGCGTCATTCTGGGCTGGTCATTCGTCTGGCGCCACCGGTGGGCGAAGCTTCGCCGGTATTGGCGGCTATGGCTGACTATGCTCTTCACGTAGTACCGTTTGAGTAGAGAGCAGAGGGGCGAGTTTTTAAGTTATTTGGTGTAACCAGATAACGAGGAGACGAAAATGGAATTGAAATTGGAATATCGAAGTGCGGCTGTATTGCTGGCGCTCCCTTGTTTGTGTTTGCCGATGGCTTGAAAAACGATTGTGGGCGGGTTGCTAGGTAACACGATCGGTGATGGCAGAGGGAAAACACTGGCGACGATTGCCGGGCGGCCGACGGTGCTTATGCTGGCAGCGAGGTGCAACAAAAGAACGTGTGAACGTGTCGGAAAAGAAAATCCAGTTGCTGAAGGTCAAGACGGATAACAGCAAGTCGCCAGTGCCCAAAGGCGATTGGGTGTATCTGGTGGATAATCAGTTGGTGCGCTACGCCGGCAAGTAACAGGGAGCCGCTTTGCTATAAGGCAAACAAGCGCGCCAGCTCTGCCCCTGGGGATGGCGCGCGCATGAAGGCTTCACCAACCAGGAACGCACGTACATCGCCCTCATAAAGCTGAGCCACATCGTGCGGGGTCAGAATGCCGGATTCCGCAACGAGAATACGATCTGCCGGAATGCGCTGGCGTTGCGAGAGCGTGGTATCCAGGCTCACTTCAAACGTGCGCAAGTTGCGGTTGTTGATGCCGATCAAGGGCGTTTTGAGATGCAGGGCAATGTCCAGTTCAGCCGCGTCGTGGCATTCCACCAGCACAGCCATGCCTAGCGCGTCTGCAATGGCTTCCATTTCCTGCATTTGGGCAAGGGATAGCGCTGCCACAATCAGCAGGATTGCATCGGCATTCATGGCGCGGGCTTCATAGACCTGGTATGGATCGACTAGAAAGTCCTTGCGCAACACGGGCAGAGTGCAGGCATTGCGCGCCTGGATCAGATAGTCCGGCGAGCCTTGGAAA
>DIUK01000013.1 GCA_002422995.1 Rhodocyclaceae bacterium UBA6160 | reverse complement strand
GGACCATGATCGCCCCCCATGCAATCTATTGCAAGGGTAATTGCCATTATTCAGACTTCCCAACAAGAAAAAAGCCGGACACGGCAATCGCATCCGGCTAAATTCATAGGGAAAGACTTACTCGGCTTTGGCCTTAATGACTTTCTTGCCCCGATATACGCCAGAGGGCGAGATATGATGACGCAAATGAACTTCACCAGAAGTTGATTCCACGGCCAGCGGAGGGGCAGTAAGAAAGTCGTGAGCGCGGTGCATGCCACGTTTGGAAGGGGATTTTTTATTCTGCTGAACAGCCATTTGAAGCTCCTTGTTTCAGTGTTTCTTTAATGCGGCCAGTGCTGAAAAAGCAACCGACCCATGGTTATTGACAGCTGCCAGCGGCAACTCACAATCTTCATGCCGTGGCGCTGGGGGCAGCGCTAACAACACTTCACTTTCAATCAAATCCGACACATTCAAAGCCGCATCGGCTTCAATTGCATCCATCTGATCGTCCATCAACTCCTCATCAGGCCAGTCTTCACCGGCACCAATTAACTGCAGCACATTATCCACTTGCACTGGCAAAGACACACCAGCCAAACAGCGCTGACACTGCACAACCAACTGACCCGTGATCTGCATATGTAACAAAGACCTGCCTGCTTCATGCTTTCCTTGCAACTTCATGGAAAGCGAACCATTTATATCGAGCAACTGATCTGCCAAGCGCGATAACTGCGCAAGCTTCACAACGCCCTTCAACAAACGACCTGTGCGAGCAAACTCCAGGCTATCGATTGTATGCAGAGATAACGGCTGTTCTGTTTTTTCCGACACAGCGCCTATTTCCATAGGCGATGCAGACGTGCTGACTGATGAAGAAGTTTCGTGCGACATAAGCTGCGAATGTTATCATGTTTGGCCTTTGTTTTTCAAGCGTGAAACATGGCTCAGCCCCTTATTCTGGCTTCTACTTCGCCCTTTCGAAGAGAACTTTTACAACGCCTGCAACTGCCATTTGCAGTCCATGCGCCTGATATCGACGAATCGCCACTCGTCAATGAGATTCCTGCCGAGACCGCACAACGCTTGGCAAGAGCCAAGGCTCAGGCCATTGCCAAGCATTTTCCTGACGCCTTGATTATCGGCTCAGATCAAGTCGCTGCTCGTGGAGAACAGCGTTTCGGCAAGCCTGGTACCCGCCCCAATGCCCTGCAACAACTCCGTGAAATGCGTAACCAGGAAATCATTTTTCACACAGGGTTGTGCCTATTGAATAGCGCAACGGGTGAAGCTCAAGTGACCTGTGTGCCCACTCATGTCGGTTTTCGTGATTTAACTGACAGAGAAATCAATGCTTATCTTGATAAAGAGAATGCGCTAAATTGTGCTGGCAGCGCAAAGTCTGAAGCCTTGGGCATTTCACTTCTAAGCTATCAACGCGGTGATGACCCGACAGCTCTGGTCGGCCTACCGCTCATCGCGCTTTGTCATATGCTGCGCCATGCTGGCCTTCATTTGCCTTAACCCTGTCAAACTTCATCATGGTGCAGCATCCCCATCCATTGGTTTCTGATTCTGGCGTACATTCTGGCGATATTTCTAGCGCGAGTTTGGGTTCTAAGGGCACGCTGTGGCTGCTACCAGTTGCACTAGGAGAGACTGCTTGGCAGCAGTGTTTGCCGCCAGCAACCCAACTTGCCGCCTGCCAACTCATGCATTTTGTGGCCGAAAACGCAAAAACCGCACGTGCTGAGCTCAAACGCATGTCACACCCGATGCCAATGCGTGATTTGCAAATAACACAACTTCCGGAAAAGCCTACGCCAACAGAAATAGATGCCTTGTTATCGCCCCTTTTAGCTGGTTTTTCTGTTGGCTTGATGTCAGAAGCAGGCTGCCCTGCCATTGCCGACCCGGGCGCTTTACTCGTTCGCCGTGCCCATGAATTAGGCTTATGTGTCAAACCCTTGGTGGGTCCGTCTTCAATATTGCTCTCGTTGATGGCCTCAGGCCTGGATGGACAGCGATTTGCTTTTCATGGCTATTTGCCGGCTCATGAGCCAGAACGCAGCCAACGTATTTTGATGCTCGAAAAAGAATCCCTGCATTTGCGTCAAACGCAGATTTTTATCGAAACCCCCTATCGCAACCTCGCTTTGTTTTCGGCATTGTTAAATCAAGCGCGATCAAGTACGCTGCTTTGTCTGGCAACAGATATCACGCTACCGCAGGAATCAATCATGACCCGAACGATTGTCGAGTGGAAAAAGCAAGCCGCACCCTCGATTGATAAAAAACCTACTGTTTTTTTGTTTTTAGCGATTTGAGCGCAATAGCTGAATAAAAATAACTCACGATGAAGATCACTCCAACACCGTGAAAACCGATGCCTCATCCGGCTTTTCAAAAACTGGATCAAATCCCAGCAAGCGCAATTAAATAAATAAATAACCTATTCAAACATCTTATGAAACGCCCTCGCACATCACGTCAAGCCAAGCAGACTGCCGATGTGCAACGCTTGATCAAGCTATCCAATGCACTGAGCTCATCTTCGAGCCGTCTCGAAGATGATTTTTGGGATATCCGCTTGGTCGAAGAAGTCAACCAGCACCTAGCCAATAGTCAACAGAATGCCGAAGCCGCCAAAATAGCAGAAGATACGTTAATGGCAGCGCTGGAGCCCCTTTATCAGGAGACCTCGCCAGCTTATGGCGCCTTGGTGAGTACGATAGAAACCTGTGTAGAAGCCAGGCCTGCCCTGGTTGATACGGCCATTCGTGAAGGTAAAACAGCCACTGCCATCACCGATGCCCTCATGATTGCCATCCCTCTGCTGGCTTGGTCACGATTTCCTATCCCTTCCGGAAAAATTCAACCCGCGCAGTTGAGTGCACTACGCCTGCAGCTGCAGGTCCATGTGTTGGCAACAGGCACGACACTCAGTCTGTGCGATCAACTCTGGAGTCCAGACCAACTACCGCAAACCTACGTGGAAACGGCTCAACTTGCCAACCAGCTTACTCGTGCTGCCCTGCAGGATAAAGACGTTCAAATTGCAACCACAACCATCAACGAAAGTATTCAATTTTTATCTGATAGTCGCTACATCGTTGGCGCGATCGCAGCCCCCCAAGGCGCGGCGTTATTTCGCTGGCAACAAACAGAAGATGCATTGGAAGAAACGCCGCTGGAAAGCGCCACCAATGCCTGGACTAGTTCAACGAATCAAGCCATCCAGTCCATTTTGCGTACCTTGCTTCCCGCTTGTGCGGTTGAGCTTCAGCCTGTCAGGGCTTATCACGCGGCACTTTTAAGCACGGACCGCGCTTCCCGCCCTTGGTCTATCTGTGCAACGATTGCTTATTTACAGACCGCCTTCAATCTACTGCCCAACCATCTCATGGCTGTAGTTGCGCGTTTTAATGGAGATGAAAATGATGAATATCGTATTAGCCTGATCACACTAACCGGCTATCGCGTCATTCATGGTGTTGTTTGGCCCTTGCTAGAAACCGAGAATGATGATCCAGCGCTCGCCGCAGAGATAGAAGGCATTTTGAAAACAGCAGGCATTCAAGAAATCACCATCCTGAATCAAGCATTTTCAATGGAAAGTTGTGATGATTGCGGCTTACCTTTGTATCCCGACCCTGAGGGCAATATCGTACATATTGAAACACCTGATGAGCAGAATGACAAACAATTCAAACACTTGCATTAACTTTTACTAAACCGCATTACAAACCAATTTTTGAATCAGGTGAAAGAAACAGGCTTTGCATTGTTTTGGCAATTAATAAATAAGCCAAAAATAAGCCCAAAAACTTGATATTTTCTTTATTCGCCGTCTCGCCAGCGCCGACTTTTCTTGGCTTTTCATTTGATTGAATCTTTGTCGTTTAAAAACTCAAGCAGTTCTCAATCAAGCCACTATCAAATATTACGCAGCGCTCGCACCAAATCTGTATGGACTGGGATCAACAGTCGGCGCGCGACCCCGCATTAAGTCAGCCAGCAAGCGCGCCGAACCACAGGCCAGTGTCCAGCCCAACGTGCCATGCCCTGTGTTAAGCCACAAACCATCCAACCCCGCATGCCGCATGCTGCCGATCAATGGCACATTGCTTGGCGTAACAGGACGTAATCCTGTCCAGTACTCAATGTCACCTTGCACTGGTAGCGCCGGGAAAAGCTGCTTGGTACGTCTGACCAAAGCATCGCACCGTGTCTTGTTCAAACTCAAGTCATACCCTGTGAATTCTGCTGTCCCCGCAACCCGCAAACGCTGCCCTAATCTGGAAAACACAATTTTTGCTTCATCATCGGTAAGACTCACCGTCGGGGCCGCATGAGCCGGCGCATCATCAGGTAAATGAAAAGTTGCTGAATATCCCTTACCCGGATAAATCGGCAAGCGAACGCCCAAAGGGCGCAACAATAACGGAGAATAACTTCCCAAGGCCAACACCACCGCATCAGAGGTTAACTGTTCACCTGTAGCGAGGGTTACGCCAGTGACATGAGAACCATGGGTAATCAAAGCACTTGCCGTTTCATTGAAACGAAATCGGACACCAAGACTTGCCGCCTTGTTTGCCAATTCTGCAGTGAATACTTGCGCGTCGCCTGATTCATCTGCCGCAGTGTAAGTTCCACCAATAATCGGGAATGCAGACTGCCCGATTGCCGGTTCAATAGCGATACACTCATCAGCAGTCTTGGGGACACGATCACAACCAAACTCACGCATCATGGCGGCTTGTCGCAACGCATGATCAAACTCCCGATTGTCCGAGTAAATATGCAGTATTCCGCGCTGCAGCTGGTCGTAGCGTAAATCTAGCGCCGCACGCAAAACGCCTAGCTCAGTACGACTCATCAAACCTAATTGCACAATTGAGCGAATATTGGCGCGAGTTCTTGCGGGCGTACACTCACGCAAAAAAGCCAAGCCCCAGCGCCATTGACTGCAATCAGCATGTAATCGCCATAATAGCGGTGCATCTTCACGCCCCAGCCATTTCACAATCCGCCGCAATGCATCCGGATTCGCCCAAGGCTCTGCGTGGCTAACAGAAATCTGGCTGCCATTGGCAAAACTGGTTTCTTGTGCCGGCGATGGTTGCCTGTCTATGACCGTTACATCCATGCCCTCAGATGCCAAATACCAAGCCGTGGTCACGCCGACAACACCTGCACCCAAGATGGTTACGCTTTGCATCGAATTATCCTAAACCCACATTGACCCACAACATTAACTTGCCTGAACAAAAGGTATCCATGGCTTTTAATGCCTTCGGCTTTCCAAATAACTTTGGGTCGATTATAGTCAGGACTTATCGGGCACTACCCCAAACTAAACACGATCAACATTACTTTCATGAGCACCAAACCAAAAATTACGAAAACAGACACTGATTGGCGCGCACAACTCACACCAATGCAGTACCACGTCACTCGCGAAAAAGGTACTGAACGTGCTTTTACAGGACAATACTGGGATAGCAAAGATTCCGGTATTTATCGGTGCATCTGTTGCGGGGAACCCTTGTTTACATCAACATCCAAGTTCGATTCAGGGTGTGGCTGGCCAAGCTTTACCAAGCCACTCAGCGATGACGCCACTACCGAAACGCTAGACAATAGTCACAACATGTCCCGAACAGAAGTCACCTGCAGTCGTTGCGATGCCCACTTGGGTCATGTGTTTCCCGATGGCCCTGCACCAACGGGTTTACGCTATTGCATCAACTCGGCATCTATTGACTTAGACAAAAATGAAAAATAACTTTTCCTCCCTGCCTTCGCAACAATTTCCTTTTTTAGTTTGATGGCAAATTACTCGCCCCAAACTGCCTTCAGTTTTCATCATTTAATATATCAACCCATATCAATCTCAATCCGCAATGAAATTTCTTTTCGATTTACTGCCTATTTTTCTTTTTTTTAGTGCCTTCAAGTACTACGAATCGCACAAGGAAGCTGCTGCCGAATTACTCAATACCTTGTTTTCCAGTCTTGGCTTCGCAAGTGGCTTTCTACCCTCGCAATCCCCTATTCTGGTCGCGACGCTCGTAGTCATGGTAGCGACAGCCTTGCAGATTGCCTACGTTCGGTTACGTCATGGCAAAGTCGATGCCATGCTGTGGATAAGCCTGATACTCGTCACCGTTTTTGGTGGCTTGACCCTCGTTTTGCACGATGAGACGTTCATTAAATGGAAGCCAACCTTGCTCGACTGGTTGTTTACTCTGGTATTGCTGGTTTCAGCCCGGTTTTTCAATCGCAACCTCATTCGTGCCATGATGGAAAAACAAGTGCAATTACCAGAGCCCCTGTGGCGCAACCTTAATTATGCGTGGGCCGCTTTTTTTGCCTTCATGGGGGTATTGAATTTATATATTGCCTTTAACTTCAGCACTGATGTTTGGGTTAATTTCAAGCTGTTTGGCGGCATAGGCTTGACGCTTCTGTTCGTTTTGGCCCAAGGTATATTTCTGACCAAACACATGCCACAGGAGAGTTCTTAATTATGCTGTACGTTATGATGGCTTTTGATGCTCCGAATAGTGAAGCCGCTCGTAAAACAGCGCATACCGCACATATGACACATCTGGAAAAAATTGCCGAGGCTGGTGGTCGCATTGTGCTCGCTGGCCCCTGCTTGGCCAACGATAGTCCCGACCGTCAAGTTGCCGGTTATTTTGGCAGCTTGCTAGTGGCCGAGTTTGAATCGTTGGCTAAAGCCCAGGCCTGGTCAGATGCAGACCCGTTTCTGACAGCTGGCGTTTTTTCTCAAGTAATTGTCAAACCTTTCCGTCAAGTCATTCCCGCACCTTAAATAGGTCATCAGATGAATACCATTGACTTGATCCACCAGCACTTGGCCGTCTTGGAACCCACTGAAATCAACGTCATTGACGATTCTCATTTACACGCTGGCCATGCCGGTGCGCAGAGTGGCGGCGGGCATTATCGGCTGAAAATCATCTCGCCAAAATTTGCCCGGTGCAGCACCATGCAAAAACATCGCTTGGTGTATGATGCACTGGCTTCACTTATGCAAGGTGAAATTCACGCATTAAGCATTGACGCTCGATCCACTAATGAAACCTGATACAAGCAAAAGCAGCAACAAAATAAGTCACAAAATAGGCCACTAGTAACTTGTGTTATTTACAATAAAATTACTAACTTTCTCGTCTCTGAAACATCTCTTACCTTTTAACTTCATTCAGGAAATATGATGAATCACAAGCTCCGTTATGCCCTTATGATTGCTTTTGCAGCAACCGCTGTTAGCAGCACTTCAGTTTTCGCAGCCGATGCAGTTTCAGTGACTGTGAACGGTAAGGCAGTGCCTAAAAATCGTGCTGACATGCTGATTGCAGCGCAAATTGCTCAAGGGCAGCCTGACTCTCCGGAGTTGCGTGCAGCAGCAAAGGAAGAGCTCATTCGCCGTGAAATTCTGGCTCAAGCAGCGACTCAAAAAGGCTTGGATAAATCAGCCGATGTTCAAGCACAAATGGATATGGCACGCCAAGGTGTATTGATTGGAGCCTATCTCAAAGACTTCATCAAGAAAAACCCGATTAGCGATGCGCAACTCAAAAAAGAGTATGACGATCTGAAAACCAAAATTGGCAACAAGGAATACAAAGTTCGCCACATTTTGGTCGATAAAGAAGAAGACGCCAAAGCAATCATCGAGAAACTCAAAAAAGGCGAGAAATTTGATGACTTGGCCAAGCAATCCAAAGACCCTGGCTCCAAAGAGCGTGGTGGCGATCTTGGCTGGGCAAGCCCGGCTGCATTCGTTAAGCCATTCTCTGATGCAATGACCAAACTCGAAAGAGGCAAATATACCGCTGTACCGGTCAAGAGTGATTTTGGCTGGCACATAA
>DIUK01000152.1:269-6403 GCA_002422995.1 Rhodocyclaceae bacterium UBA6160 | reverse complement strand
GTGAAGTCTGTACTGATTTTGGCCTGTGGTACCAGCTATCACTCAGGTTTGGTAGCGAAGTACTGGATTGAACAACTAGCCGGCGTGTCCTGCGCTGTTGAAATCGCTAGCGAATATCGTTATCGCGTGTCAGTTCCTGATGCAGACCAACTGGTGGTGGCAATTTCACAGTCAGGCGAGACAGCGGATACGCTGGCTTCTGTTCGTTATGCCAAGGCGCAAGGCATGTTGCGNNACGCTAGCCATTTGCAATGTGCCTGAATCGGCAATTGTGCGTGAATGTGCGCTGCGGTTTTTAACGCGTGCCGGCCCGGAAATTGGTGTGGCATCGACCAAGGCTTTTACTACACAGCTAGCGGCGCTCTTTTTGTTGGCAGCGACGCTCGCTAAACAAACTGGACGTTTGACGACCAGCATGGAAGCGGTCTACTTGAACGCCTTGCGCCACCTGCCTGTGGCCGTGCAAAAGGTTTTGGCGGGCGAGGCGGATATCAAAGCCTGGGCAAAACACTTTGCGAACAAGCATCATGCCTTGTTTTTAGGCCGNNAAGGAAATTTCCTACATCCACGCCGAGGGCTACCCTGCCGGTGAGCTAAAACACGGCCCTTTAGCGTTGGTAGATAAAGATATGCCGGTGATTAGCATTGCACCGAATGACGCATTACTTGAAAAGCTGAAATCCAATTTGAAAGAAGTGGCTGCACGCGGCGGCGAGTTGTATGTGTTTGCGGATGCTGATTCGGCGGTAGAAGAAGAGCCGGGTGTGCATGTGCTACGTCTGCCGGAACACTATGGAATGCTCAGTCCCGTGCTGCATGTGATTCCGTTACAGTTGTTGTCTTATCACGTGGCATTGGTGAAGGGTACGGATGTGGATAAACCACGCAACCTGGCTAAGTCTGTCACTGTGGAGTAATAAGCCGGTTGATTTTTCGCCCCGGGTTTTAATGCGGCAAGGATAGGCTGCACCAAGGCGTTAACCGGGAGGAATTGCGCCGCGAAAAAGTGTTGTCACGCCGAGAACTGGTGACGTAATTTGAAGCTTGCACTGTCAACCAGGGCGATGAGCAGCAAGGTGGCGATAATCACAGTGGCTGCTTCTTGCATTTGAAACAAGGCAAGATGAAATTTGAGCATCTGGCCTAATCCACCGGCACCGACAATGCCTAAAACTGCGGCTGCGCGAATATTGTTTTCCCAGCGATACAAGGTGTAAGACATCCACTGCGGCAGCACTTGCGGCAATGCGGCATAGCAAAAAGCAGCGGCTGGTGATGCGTCATTGACTTGCAAAGAGGCTTCCATCTCGGTGGGTAAATTTTCCAGCGCATCGGCCATTAACCGCCCGAGCACACCGGTGGTGTGTACAGCAAGCGCCAAAGTGCCGGCGAAAGGCCCGAGACCCACAGCGATCAGCAGAATAAGCGCCCAGACGAGCTCAGGGATTGAGCGCAGCAGGTTGAGGAGTAACCGTGTTGCCCTGCGCGCCCAGGTACCTAATCTTCCACTGGCAGGCAAAGCTAAGGCACTGCCAAAAAAACATGCGATGCCAGTGCCTACAGCAGACATGGCTAAGGTTTCTAACGTGGCTTGGCCAACTTTCAGCAAGAAAGCATGGGTTAATGCAGGCGGCAGGAAGCCATGGAAAAAGTCTGCACTGGTGTGAATGGCTGTGCCAGAAAAAAGAGCTCTCCATTGCAAGTCGAGGGAATAAAAGCTCGCGAATATAAACCCCAGCAAGCTCAGCAGAAATGCCAGAATGGCAGGCTGGATGACGGGTTGATGCTGTGCGTAGGTGGGTGGCATGTCAGACTAAGCGTTTGCGTAAAAAAGAGCTCACAAAATCAGCGCAGGCGACTAGCAAGAGGAAAACCAGCAACATGGTAAAAACTTCATCGCCCGCCAGCATTTTCATTGATTCATCCATGCGTTGCCCGATACCGCCGGCGCCAACAAAGCCCATGACAACCGAGCCGCGAATGGCGCATTCCCAGCGAAAGGCCGTGTAGGAAACGAGCTCGGCGGCTGTGGCTGGCAGGACGCCATAGCACAATGCGGCAAGCCTTCCGCTGCCATTTCTGAGTAACACTTGGGTTGTGCGTGCGTCAGATGATTCCAGAATTTCTGCATACACTTTGCCCAGCATGCCGCTGTAGGTTAGGGCAATGGCCAATACGCCTGCAGTCGGCCCCAGGCCAAAAATACGAACCAATAGCAAGGCCCATACAAGCTCAGGCACGCTGCGTAGCAGCACTAAAATCCAGCGGGCTGTTTGCCTGATGAGCAGGCTGATAAATCGCATGTGCCCGGATTCCAATCGGGAGATTGATAGTGTTTCTGTTGCCAGCAGGGTGAATGGTATGGCTGCCAGCAGTGCCAGGGTAAGTCCTGCAGTTGCTATGGCGATGGTCTGCCACGTGGCTTCCAGCAAGAGTAATAAAAACTCTTTGGAATGCGCCGGGGGGAAGAATCCACGCAAAAAATGTCCGGTAGCGTCGAGACTTTGCTTGTCAAATAATTGCCATGGTTTGAATTCGCTGGCAACTAGCAGTGGCCATAAAACGATAAGCGCGATGAGCAGTGCGGTGACGCGACTACGCCATGCAGGGTCTGGCGGGCATGAAAAGTCGGCGCTCACGATACGGCGAATGGTATTAGCAAGGCGAGCTGTTTGCTCGAGCAGTGTGAATCAAGTCCGGCACTGCGGTATGTTTTGTGGCGTTTGCATTTTGGTACAGCGCTGCGATCATCGTGTCGGTGACTTGTGCGCGCGGCAAATCAAAAACAATTCGCCCATGACGCAAGCCCACGATGCGCGGAAAATTTTCCAGTGCAAGATCGACTTGGTGCAGGCTGCAAATTAACGTGGCCTTGCGGCGAGTGGCTTCGTCTTGCAACACCGCGAGGGTTTGACGCGATAACCGCGGGTCAAGTGCGGAGAGCGGTTCATCCACTAAAAAAACGTTGGCTGCTGACATCAATAAGCGGGCTAAACCACAACGCTGGCGCTCGCCTCCAGACAAACGATCTACCCGTTCATACAGCTTTTCCTGCAGGCTAAAGCGCATGAGGGCTGCATGTGCTTTAGCTGCTTCTCTGGGGTGAATTAACGAGACGATGGCTTTCCAGAGCGGCCATTGGGGTAGCCGTCCCGCCAGTACTGCGGTGACGACACGCTGTCGCGGTGGCAGGGGCGGTGTCTGCGGAGCCAGAAACCATCTCGTGCGCAGCGCGTGGCGTTTAGCCGGTGACAAGCGCCAGGGATGTACGCCAGCGATGGAGAATTCGCCACCAGGTTCTGGCTTGTGCGCACAAGCCAAAGTGTGCAATAAGGTTGTTTTACCTGCGCCTGATGGCCCGATCAGCGCAACCTGTTCACCAGACGCGATAGACAAATTAATATCAAGCAAGGCGTTAGAGCCAGGGGCGGCATGATGGTGGACGTTGATACGAGTTAATACCAGCGACATGCTTACTTTAACAACCCGGCGTTACGTGCAGCAGCTTCTATTGCGGTGTAGTTTTCTGCTTTTGTTGGAATAAAACGTGTTGCTCGTTGCAAGTCAAGAATGATTTTGTCTTGCGGGTTGCGTGGGTCAAGCGCTAGAAAAGCATTGGTAATTTTTTCGCGCAAGGGTTTGGACATATCCGCGCGTACAGTCCAGTTGTAGTCGTAAAAACCGGGCGTGGTGTAAAAGACGTGCACAGCAGCGATGTCTACCTTGCCTTGGGCTATGAGCTTTTCCCAGACGGAATTATTTAATACGCCGGCATCCACTTTGCCGCCTGCCACTGCCGCAACGGTTGCATCATGAGCACCAGAAAACGCGATGCGTTTCATGTCGTTGTCAGGATTGATGTGAGCCGCGAGCAAAAATGAACGAGGCATGAGATGGCCAGAAGTCGAAGACTCTGAGCCGAACGTAAAGGTTTTGCCTTTCAGGTCTTGTAATCTTGTAATGTCTCTGCGGGTGGTGATGAAAACGGACTTGAATTGTTCATCTTCGGCTCGCTGAACAAGCGGGATAACTCGGTTATTGCTACGTATTTTCGCCTGTATGAAAGTAAATCCGCCAAACCAGACCAGATCAAGTTGGTTGTGGGTGAGTCCCTCAACAGCGGCTGCGTAATCAGTTACAGGGGTAAATAAAACCTTCATGCCGATTTTATTTTCCAGGTACTCACCCAGCGGTTTGAACTTGCGCTGAAGTTCTGTGGGTGACTCATCCGGGATGGCGGATACCCGCAAGACACTTTCTGCTTGCGCATTTTGCCCAGCCCAGAAGGAGAAGATCAAGCAAATAACCGATAGAGCATAGTAAATGTGTTGCCTGTTTTTTGTCACTGGAAATCGCATGGTGGCTCCTTGAAAATTGAGCGCAGCCAGAATGAATCAGGACTAGCAGACATGACGACAGGTCACGCAAGTGAATGCGTGGAAAAGCAATGACCGCGCGACGCATTCATGACTTGCATCGCTGCTTGAACGTAGCGGTAAAGCTTCGCACCTCGAAGATCTGCAGACCTGCACAAAGGCAGCGCGTTGATACGGTACATTCCATCTCTTCTGATCTCTGCCGGCTACACGCAGGCCGTCTGACCCGATTCACCCAAGGTGAAAAGGCGTTACGGCGAGCCAAGCAGAAACCGATTTGATAGCGGCACCGAGCTTACCAGAAGTTCTGTGTGTGCAGGCTTGTTCGGGCTTGGGCGTTATAACTTTCTATTTACTGTGGGTGCGGGAAAGTGAGGCCGCGCCGCAAGCACATTGCGCGGCCAATGCGCTCAAGTGCTGCATCGCTTAAAAGCCGGGCTGCCATAGGAAGTAAGACGCTTTCTTCTTGTTGAATATGCTGTTCATGCTGATTGACCCAGGCCGTTACAATGTTTTCAGGTAACAGCACTTGCTCGCCTTGGGCGATGCGTGTCAAGATTTCATGCAGGCCTGCCCAGCCTGCATCAAGCGATTGATGATTGGCAGCCAGGGTGTTGATAAGGTCCGTCAGGCATACGGGGTCAGATCCGGCGACGGACTCGATCAGTGCAGGAAATAAATCCTCTTCTTCGTCTTGATGGTGCAAAGCGCCAGCGGTTTCAAAATAGCGAATGACTTGTTTGGCGGCCGTTTGTGCTTGTGCGTCAGTCCCTTGTGTCTGAATGTGCGCAGGCAAGCGCCGCAGGGTGGCACATTGATGGCGAATCCGGTCGTGACAGGCTGAGAGCATTTCCAGCGGGGATTCTGGTCCGGCAGCAGGCGTTGAAAATCCAGGGAATTTTTTGTTCATGGGATTGGAGTGATCCTCACCAGGAGCATGCACGCATCTGGTTTTAGGCAAGTATTTTGCAATGAAAAATTACGCCGAATTCAATTTTGCCAGTTGCGCGTGTAAAGCACGTTCAGCCAAATAGCGGGCGGTACAGTCGCGTGCAGTTGCCAAAACACCAACCAGTTGGTTGGACTGATTTTTGATGAGGCTAAAACGCATATCAACGTATGCTTTGCTACCGTCTTTGCGCAGACTGCGGGTGGTCATTACTTGGTCGCCCAGCAGTATTTGTTCAGCAGCGATTGCCTTGTGGTAACCGACCCAATGGGCAGCCCGCAGGTGCTCAGGGATAATGATGTCGAGTGATTGGCCGATGGCTTCTGTAGATGAAAAGCCAAAAATAGTTTGCGCACCGTCATTCCATAACTGGATATTGCCATCAAGATCAGCAAGGATAAACGCATCCGCTGTTTGTTCAATCATGGCGTGATATAAATTCATAAGCATTGTCCAAAAAGTCGGCGCTGGTGATACGGCGGTAAGTAATTCGGCTTGCCATTTTGACACGGTAAGCCGGGTTTGTAAGCGAGATGCTTGGTTTAGAATGAGCCGCATGAACCAGACAGCCTCCCATTTGGCACAGGCGCCATATAAACCTTCACGTCAAATCCGCTTTGTGACAGCGACATCGTTATTTGATGGCCATGATGCGTCGATCAATATCATGCGGCGCATTCTGCAAGCGACTGGTGTGGAGGTGATTCATTTAGGCCACAACCGATCCGTGGATGACATCGTGACCGCAGCCTTGCAAGAAGATGTGCATGGCATAGCGGTCTCATCCTATCAGGGCGGGCATGTCGAGT
>DIUK01000152.1:0-235 GCA_002422995.1 Rhodocyclaceae bacterium UBA6160 | reverse complement strand
CCCATTTGTATTCGGTGGAAGAAGGCCAGGCGTTGGGTTTGCAAGGCATGATCAACGACATGGTGGAGCGTTGCGATAAGGTCACCGCGCCTGTTGCAGCACCTGACTGGACGGCGTTGGAGCGAGGTGACCGGCGGGTGTTGAGCCAAACCATCAGCGCTTTGGAAAATGACCTTTGGACGGCGGAGGAAAAACAGCTGCTCTGGGAAAAAGCCGCTGCGGCCATGCTGCATCG
>DIUK01000087.1 GCA_002422995.1 Rhodocyclaceae bacterium UBA6160 | reverse complement strand
GCGCTATGGTGTCGCCCGACTTGATCTGCCGCTTGAGCCCAAAGAGCATGACGTGAAAACCGCCGGGTTTGAGTTCCACCGTTTTGCCGGCAGGCAAAGGCAGTCTGGGGATGGCGCGCATTTTCATGATGTCGTTTTCCATCGACATTTCATGCACTTCAGCGTTTTGGGCGATGGGTGAGCTGACTCCGACCAGATGCATATTGGTTGATGCGGTGAGCGTCATAAAGCCACCCGTTGCTTGTTGCTGTGCAACGGTAGGGCGAACCCAGGCATTGTTGATGGTGACTTTAGCGAGTGCAGGAAAAGATAAAAAAACTAATAGAGCAACCAGCCAGCGCTGGGCATAGCGGTGTCGAATGGGAAAATAAGCAGATTGATGTCGCATGGAGATACTCCTTTAATCTTGATAGGTATAGCCGTGTTGTGCTTTGGCAAAAAGCGTCGAGCATGCTGCAGGTTTTGCTCGCGATCAGCACAGCTGGAACCGTAAAGTGTTCAGCGAATCATGAAAGGCAACGCTGATTTACGGTGAATGCAGGCGGCGGTTGTTATGCCAGCCTGAGTCTCTCAGACCAATATCAAGCGATCAACGGCGGGCCGCGAAGCGGGGGCGTGACCGCAGCGAAAATGAATAATCGCGATGCGGCAGGTGGCAGCGGCAAAGTACGCAAAGTCGGCGCTGGTGAGACGGCACCAAATGCCATGGAAAGCAGCGTAGAGCTGCTGGTAACGCAGAAAGAGCAGCAGTCATGAGTGCTGGCAGAAGGGTCAGGGCTATCTTTTTGACTGTTGCTGGTAATCAAGCTGGCAGTCGCAGGTAGCGCTTGATTGTTACTGACGGTCGTGCAAATTGCAGCAACAAAATTCCCTTGGCTATCGACTGTTGCCGGTTGCATGGCCATCAGTCGTGTGCCAGCCCACAGTTGAATGAGCACAGCAATGCAGCCCAGCAATAACAGCAGCTGAGGTCTATAACGGGGATGGATTGGTTTGTTCAAATGCACAATGCATTCAGTTTATCCGATTTTATAAAGGGACTCGTGATGGGCAGGCGTTCTGCTGCGCTACAACGCGACTGATGCTTGAACCAGGGTAGATGGTTGCGGGGTAAGGGTTTGATTTAGACTGCTGCTTTAGTGATATTGAACAAAAAACGGATGATTTGACGAATGACCATAGGTACTTTATTGATTGTTTCTGCTCCGTCAGGTGCGGGTAAAACCACGCTGGTCAATGGCCTATTGGCAAAAGACAACCAAGTCTTGCGCTCGGTATCCTATACGACACGTCCGCCACGCAAGGGTGAAGTTGACGGGCATGATTATCATTTTGTTGATTTATCCACGTTTACTGAGATGCGCACGCGGGGTGAGTTTGTAGAGTGGGCCTTGGTGCATGGAAACTATTACGGCACCTCACGCGCCTGGCTCGAAAATCAAATGACGTCGGGAAAAGATGTGTTGCTGGAAATTGATTGGCAAGGAGCCGAGCAAGTACAACGCGAGTTTATTGATGCAGTGGGCATATTTATTTTTCCGCCCTCCATGGACGAGTTGCAACGCAGGCTGCATCGGCGTGCAACCGATACTGAAGATGTCATCACGCGGCGTTTGGCTGTTGCGCGAGACGAAATCCAGCACGTGACCGAGTTCGACTTTGTTATAATCAACGACGACTTAGAAAAAGCGCTCGGCGAGCTTATCGCTGTTGTGCGAGCCTCTCGCCTGCGGGTCAAGCGTCAGCAGGCTCGTTTCCCCGAAGTATTTCGTTTTTTTGATCAGGACTAAACCATGGCTCGTGTCACTATCGATGATTGCATCAAGCATATTCCTAACCGTTTTGATCTGACGCTAGCCGCTGCTTATCGCGCGCGTCAGCTGGCCATGGGCAGCACGCCGCAAGTTGAAGCGGATAATGACAAACCGGCGGTGCTCGCTTTACGCGAAATCGCCTCAGGCAAAGTGGGTGTGGAAATTCTAAACCGCCCACAGAGCGCTTAACACGACATTCCCCAAGAGATTGAGGGGGTGCTATGGCTCAGACTATCCTGCCACTCTCATCTGTTCCAGCACCTACGTCCGTATCTGCAACTGAGCCAAACTCAGATTCGGGCTCGTCGCTGTCCTTAGCAGCATCTGGCATTCACACGCAGCTGATCTTGACGGATGCTGCAGTTACCATTGCGACTTCAAAAAGCCGAAAACATCCGCCTGAAGCTAATCTACCTGCCGATCAATCGGCCTTGGACACACAAGGCAAAATCAGTGCCGTCGCGAACAGTCCGTTGTTAGCTGTGCAAAACACGCCTTTGGCGGCAAGTCTGGACGCGTTGCACGCCAAACTGGTCAAGTATCTCAATCCGGAAGACGTGGCTTTGGTTGGCGAGGCCTACAGTTTTTCTCAGGTAGCCCATAGTGGCCAAATGCGGGTTAGTGGCGACCCCTACATTTCGCATCCGCTCGCCGTGGCAGACGGTTTGGCGGATTGGCATATGGATGCCCAAACACTGTGCGCTGCCTTATTGCACGATGTGATGGAAGATACAGCGGTTACAAAAGCGCAGTTAGCTGAGCGCTTTGGCAAAAGTGTGGCCGAACTGGTCGATGGCGTTTCCAAGATTGATCGCATTGAGCATCAAAGCTTTGAAGAAGCCCAAGCAGACAACTTTCGTAAAATGTTATTGGCCATGGCGCGCGATGTGCGAGTGATCCTCATCAAGCTCTCTGACCGCCGTCATAACATGCAAACCCTGGGCGCCATGCGGCCTGATAAACGTCGCCGCATTGCCCGTGAGACCCTGGATATTTATGCGCCGATCGCTAATCGTCTGGGGCTCAATGCCATGTATCGAGAACTGCAGGAGCTGGCCTTCTCGCATGGTCAGCCGATGCGGTATCGGGTGCTTGAAAAAGCGGTCAAAAAAGCACGTGGAAATCGGCGGGAGGTTGTTGGCAAAATTCTCGAGGCGATACGCCTAACCCTGCCTGAGCATCACTTGGAAGCTGAGGTGATGGGGCGTGAAAAGCATCTGTATGGTATCTATCGCAAAATGCGCGAAAAGCATTTGAGCTTTTCCCAAGTGCTGGATATTTACGGCTTTCGCATTGTCGTCAAAGATCGTCCGAGTTGTTATCTGGCGCTGGGTGTGTTGCATGCGTTGTATCCCCCCGTACCAGGCAAGTTCAAGGATTACATTGCAATTCCAAAAGCTAACGGCTATCAATCGCTTCACACCACGCTCATTGGCCCGTTTGGCACGCCGGTTGAAATTCAGATACGTACGTTTGAAATGCATAATGTGGCTGAATCCGGCGTGGCCTCGCACTGGTTGTATAAAGAAGATCATGAAATCAGTCAGGTTCAGCAAAAAACGCATCAGTGGCTGCAATCACTCATTGAATTGCAAGCGGACTCTGGTACGGCGACTGAGTTTCTTGAGCATGTGAAAATTGACCTCTTCCCTGGCGAAGTTTATGTTTTCAGCCCCAAAGGGAAAATTTTTGTTTTACCCATCGGTGCAACAGCTGTGGATTTTGCTTACGCCGTGCATACGGATATTGGCGACCGCTGCGTTGCATGCCGTATTAACTTTGAAACGTCGCCCTTGCGTACTGAACTTAAAAATGGGGATCGTATCGAGATTATTACTGCACCGCATGCAGCACCTAATCCTGCCTGGTTAAGTTACGTGAAAAGCGCCCGTGCGCGGTTCAGGATTCGTCACTTTTTGAAGACACAACAAAATGAAGAGTCTGTTGCGTTAGGTGAGCGCTTGCTCGCGCACTCATTACATGAGATGGGCGTGGCAGCAGCCAAAATTCTGCCTGCGGCTTGGGATCGTTTCAAGAAAGAGTCTGGGGTACGTTCAAAACGTGCCGTGCTTTCGGATATTGGTCTGGGCAAGCGGTTACCTGCGATTGTAGCGAGACGTTTGGCGGAAGGGCTTGAAGTTCAACAGGGTGAGCAAACTGCCAAAACGCGTCGTGCGCGACAAGCTATTTTGATTCACGGCACAGAAGGCATTGCTGTGCAATTAGGCAAATGTTGTTGCCCCATTCCAGGTGATCCGATTGTCGGGTTGATTCGCAAAGCACAGGGCTTGGTAGTGCACACGCATGATTGCCCTGTGTTAGCCAAACTCAGGAGTGAGCGTGGCAACTGGGTTGATGTGGCCTGGGATGTTGCGCCCGATCAACTGTTCGAGGTCACGATTCGTGTGATCGTTAAAAATACACGCGGTTTACTGGCGCGGCTGGCCAAGGAAATCGCCGAGAGCAATGCCAACATCATGGATGTAAGCGTTGAAGATGACCGTGATAGCACCACCTTGTACTTTACCGTGCAGACAACTGGTCGCGTTCATTTGGCGCGCATTCTGCGCGCCTTGCGCCGGGTACCGGAAGTATTGAGGTTGGCTCGCTATATTCACCCCAAACATCATAAAGGAGCCCACG
>DIUK01000106.1 GCA_002422995.1 Rhodocyclaceae bacterium UBA6160 | reverse complement strand
ATGCTCACGGCATACCGTCACCGGCGCTGCGCAAAAACGGTTCTGCGTGAATACGCCCGCCACCTGGCTACCAGGCGCCAGTTCGATCAGCGTCAGGTCACGCCGATTTTTCTTGCGAATTTCCGCTTCGGCTGTACCTAGCCGAACGCCAGCTACGGGAAGTAAAGAAGCCGCATCAGGCGTTTTGTAATTTACAGGCATAACTATTCTTCAACCTTTCGATATATTTAATACTCAAATTCAACACTCAAATACAGTACGCCACAAGCGACGCACCGCGTTAATCTGCAATGCAACCTCGTCGGGCGGGATCGTCGCTTGGGTAAAGTTTAGGCGCAAGGCATGTTGTCGATGGCGAAAATCACGATAGGCATCGCGCACTTCAATCGCCAAGTCAAACGGAATCAAGGAAAAATCTGCCGCCATCCCCAAGAGCGCAATATTACCCAGATTGCGCGTCAGCGCCTCATGCTGATGCGAATAACCCAGCACCAGATATTGCACAATGAACTCCACATCAATCAAACCACCCGGATCATGCTTCAGATTGAACACCGTACCACGCTCATCGCCCCGCGTGCCATGGGCATCCAGCATTTTCTGGCGCATCTCCAGCACATCAGTCTTGAGCTGATTCAAGTCGCGCACTCGACAGAGAACCTCGTGACGAATCGCCTCAAAAGCGGCCCCCACCCTGATGTCTCCTGCCGAATAGCGCGCCCGGGTCAGCGCTTGATGCTCCCATACCCAGGCAGACTTGAACTGATAATCGCGAAAAGCCGCGACCGAGCTCACCACCAAACCCGCTTCACCATTCGGGCGCAGACGTAAATCCGTCTCAAACAGTTGCCCCGCCGAAGTCTGCGCGGATAACCAGGTATTCAGCCGGGTACCCAGACGGGAGTAGATTTCACCCGCATCAGGATCAGCATCGTCATACAAAAACACCAAATCAAGATCGGAGGCATAACCCAGCTCTTTGCCACCCAATTTGCCATAGCTGATCACGGCAAACTGCGGTGATTCGCGATGTCGTTTGGGCAACTTTTTCCACGCACACAGCAAGGCAGCATCAAGCAGGCTATCGGCCAATTCGGACAAATGATCAGACAGCTTTTCAACGGTCAGCAGCCCTGCCATATCTTGCGTGAGCACACGAAACACCTGCGCGTGATGCTGCTCGCGCAAGACATCCATTTGCCGCTCGGTGTCGGGTTCAAAAGCGGCCAAAGCCTCTTTTAATTGCGCCCGAAACGCCGACCAATCCGGCACGACGTCGAGCAAACGCTGGTCAAGCAACTCATCGAGCAGGATGGGATGCTGCCCCAGGTAATTCGCAGCCCAGCGCGAACTGCCCAACAGATTGACCACTTTTTGCAAGGCTTGCGGATATTGCTGCAACAAGGCCAAATAAGAACCCCGCCGCGAGATGGCATCCAAAAACTGCAAACCCCGAATGAGGGTTTCATCCGGATTAGGCTCTTTGGTAACCGCCTCAATCAAGCGCGGCACAATCACATCAAAGCGCCGCCGGATATCGTCCGGCATCTGCCGATACCTTGGCGCATCATGCAATGCCATCAACTGTGTTGCCGCATGCACGGGATCACGAAAGCCCAGACGCTCAAAGCCATCGGCCAACACCTCTTTTTCCGCCAGCTCAGCTTTATCTGTAGCCACACCATCGAGCATATCGCCGCCTGCTTTGCGCCACAAGACATCCAAATGATGCTGATCCCCATCCGGGCTGGAAAAAACTTGGTCAAAATGGCTCGAAACCACAGCCCGATGCTGATTTAACACGCAAAGCAAAGCCGCATAATCGGCAAAACCCATGGCCTGCGCCACCCGCGCCTGATCCTCCGGACTGGTTGGCAAACGGTGTGTTTGCGCGTCATCCAGATATTGCAGGCGATGTTCGACCCGACGTAAAAAATCATAAGCCAAAGACAGTGCTTCACTGGTTTCTGCGGCGAGCGTCTGATTGTCAGCCAACAGTTTTAATACCGATAAAGTCGGCTGAATTTGCAAAGCCTGATCACGACCGCCACGAATCAACTGAAAAACCTGCGCAATAAACTCAATTTCGCGAATCCCGCCCGGCCCCAATTTGACGTTATCCGCCTGGTCTTTTTTCATCACCTCATGACGAATCTGCGCATGCAGGTCACGCATGGCATTAATCGCGCCAAAATCGAGATATTTGCGGAACACAAACGGGCGGCGTATGGCTTCCAATTCAGCAAAACGATTCCCCGTCAGTGGCCGCGCCTTGATCCAGGCGTAGCGCTCCCACTCTCGGCCTTGGGTAAAGAAATAATTCTCCAGCATGCCAAACGAGCACACCAAAGGCCCTGAATCACCATTCGGGCGCAGGCGCATATCCACCCGAAAAACCTGACCGTTCTCAGTCACATCGGCAATGGCATTAATCAAGCTACGGCCCAAACGGGTAAAAAAGTCGGTGTTGGCAATACGGCGAGAACCCGGACTTGCCGCATCCGTCTCGCCATCATCCGGGTAGGCAAAAATCAGATCAATATCAGAGGAAACATTGAGCTCCCGGCCGCCTAGCTTGCCCATGCCAATCACGATCAAGGCTTGCTCCAAACCCTCGTCATTACGTGGCACGCCATAACGTGCAACTAAATGGCTAGTGAGCACGCTAACTGATTTTTCGATTGCCAACTCCGCAATACTGGTCATGGCATCAGTCACTTCTGCCAAACTCGCCAAACCGCACAAATCCCTGCTGGCTATGCGTGCATATGCCCATACTTTGAACTCGCGCAATAAAACCTTGAGTTCTCCCTCGCTCAATGGCATTGGGGTTTCTTTAGCTTTAAGCCAAAGCACCAACTCTGCACGCGTTACCGAAGTACCCAACAACAATGCAACTTTTGCAGATAAATCAGGTTTATTTGAAAATAAGCGATCAAAATACCGAGAGGCAATCCTGCAGGGTGTTAATGAAAGCGTCGTTATGGGTAGATCAGTCATCAGATTGCCTATGTCGCATCGGTTAGAATTCGAAACTACAGTTAGTTGAACGCTATTTTGGCGCTGTTAAGCTGATTTGAGTGCTTCTAATAGCATCATCTCTTTCCCCCTTTTACATGTCTAATCCCTCTCCTGAATACCACGCCGTTGATCCACACTCTCCTCGCATTAAGCGCTGGTCGAAACTGCGTACAAAAATACAGGAGCCCTTGAAACATACGTTGGAATTAGCGATCAAATCCCCTCCTACGCTCGAAAAAAATCCGCGCTTTTTCAGTCTATTGCGAGGCGCATTATGGGGTGCCTTGGGGCTTTATTTTTTATTAGGCTTTTTTGTCCTAAGTGTTCGCCATGGTGTTTTGCCATATATCGAAAACTACCGCAGTGACATAGAAAAAGCGATCAGCAAGGCCGTCAAACAACCCGTGCATATTCGTGCCTTGCAAGGAGAATGGGTTGGCTTAAGACCCAGAATTAACATCAAGGGTATAGAAATACACAGCCCGCAGGGAAAAACACTGCTAGCACTAGAACATGTTGTCGCAGAACCTGCGTGGAACTCTCTTTTGCATGGCGAATTACGGCTTGCCCGATTAGAGTTTATTTCACCCAGCATTGTTATTAGCCGTGACAAAGCCGGACACTTTTTTGCTGCAAATCTAGACATCACACCGCAAGAGAATGATGGGGGCGGATTTGCTCACTGGTTATTTACCCAACATTCAATCATTATTCGTCACGCCACACTTTCCTGGCAAGATTCGCTAAGAGAAGCCCCTCCGCTGGTTCTCAAAAACCTGAACTTCCGTCTAGAGAACAAAGGTGAATTACATGAATTTGGACTAACGGCTGAGCCCCCATCGTCACTCGCATCAAAACTCGATATCCGAGGGGATTTGCACGGAGATGATTTAAAACAACTCTCCTCCTGGCATGGCAAAACCTATGTAGAAATAAAAACAGCTGACTTGGCAGGATGGCATGCCTGGATAGATTATCCCGTCCCGATTCCGCAAGGTACTGGCGCACTACGCTTATGGGTTGATTTTAGCCAAACACAAATAAAAACAGTGACAGCAGACGTAAGCTTGGCTAATGTCAGCATGCAGCTTCAGCCTAATCTCCCAGACTTCGATTTAAAACAACTCACCGGAAGACTCTCCGCTACACGTTTGGTTGATGGATTTTCGGTTGAAAGCAAAAAACTCATGCTGGCTACGCAGCAAGGGCTCATCTTGCCATCAACCGATATTAGCATGCGCTGGCAAAACGGTCTGGCTGCAGACACCTCCTTTCTCGGCTTGGATTTATCAGGCTTAAGATCTCTTGGTCAGTCAAAACAACAGCCTAAACCCCATGGCCGTTTTATTGCCAACCAATTAGATTTAGGCGTGATTGCACAAATAGCCAACTATCTTCCATTACCAGTTTCAACACGTATTCAGCTACTTCGCTATGCGCCTTCTGGGCAAATCACAGATTTAAGCCTGGTCTGGCAAGGTCCATTTGATAATTTGCAGGAATGGTCACTTAATAGCAACCTAAAAAACCTGACTTTGAGAGGATTAGGCACTGTTGAAAGCTTCTCTGGTATCAACGGTCATATCGCAGGAACCAATCAAAGCGGCACCCTTCAATTAAATGGAAAAAACAGCCACATCAGTTTGCCGAGCATTTTTTCTGAACCAAAAATTTTATTGAACACCCTAGCAGCAGAGCTTAAATGGAATAAAACGCCACAAGGCTTTCGCATCAACCTCACTCAAGCCAATTTCAGCAATCAAGATGCGGCGGGTGAAGCCAGTGGCACCTGGCAAAGCCTGCCCAAAGGACCTGGTCAAATTGACCTCACTGCGCGGCTCACGCGTGGAAATGGCAATGCTGTCTGGCGCTATATCCCTTTAGTGGTGAGCCAGCATACCCGAGACTGGTTAAAAAATGGCATCCTCAGCGGAACGGTAAACGAAGCAAATTTAGTACTGAAAGGCGATTTAACTCACTTTCCATTTAAGGGTGGCCCCAGCAAAAACAAGGGTGGCCTATTTGAAGTCCGTGGAAAATTTCAGGACGCCAAACTTAACTATGCCGATAATTGGCCAGTAATTACCAATATCAATGGGGAATTATTGTTTGCGGGAGAACGCATGCTCATCAGCGGTCATTCAGGGCGAATTTTTGATGTTGATTTACGTGATGTTCGCGCTGAGATAAAAGACTTGTCTTCCATAGAGGAACTGCTGACAGTTACTGGAAAAGCAAAAGGATCGACGGCAGACTTTCTACGTTATATCAATAATAGCGGCGTAGGCGAACGTCTAGGGCACATTACTGAATCCATGACGGCAAAAGGCATTGGCGAACTTGATCTTGTACTGAATCTCCCCCTCAAAGATCTAGATCAATCCAGAATTGCTGGACAATACAAAGTCGACAATAATCAGCTCAATATTGATCAAAGCTTTCCACCCTTAACCAATGTGCGTGGTGTGCTGAAGTTTTCTGAGAGTCATCTTGAAGCAAAAGAAATTCGTGGTTTATTTTTAGATCTGCCAATTGCTGCCAATCTCAAATCACTCAATGGGAGTGTCCAGGTAAATCTGGTCGGCGACATTACGCCAGCAAAATTACGACAAAGATGGCCTCATCCGACACTTGATCATTTTTCGGGTCGCGCGCAATGGCAGGGCAATTTAAAAATCAAAAATAAAACCATGGACGCTACCATCACATCAAACTTGGTTGGCATTTCATCCAGCTTGCCAGAACCATTTAATAAATCCAGCAAAGATCCGCTAAATCTCACATTTGAACGTCGCACATTACCCCCCCCTCTCACCGAAAAAGCCACAAAATCGTCATTCACACCCATCCCACGCGACCAAATTGATGTCCGTATAGGTTCTATAGCCCAACTTCAACTTGTTCGACGCCAGGATGTGTCTCCTCCATTAATAACACAGGGCATGCTTGCACTAGGCGGCATAGCTCCCTCATCAGCACCTCAACAAGTCGTTGTTGCGGTAAACCTGCCCAAACTCGATGCAGATGCTTGGCGGAATATCCTGATGGCAAGACCAAACAGTGATCCACAAGCCACATCACCATCGCTGCCTAAATTGCCACCATATCAATTCGATCTACGCATTGCTGACCTCACGTTGTTTGATAATACCCTTCATGATGTTCGCATCACTGGCGAACAAATCGACGCAACAACGCGAGGGGAAATAAAAAGCAGGGAGCTCTCAGGCAAGGCAGCTTGGCTAGATACAGGAAAAGGCAAACTCACGGCAAACCTGGATAAATTTGCTTTACCAGAATCCTTTGCGCAATCAGCAAAGTCGCAGGCCAGCACAAGCACTGTAAGGAACGATTTACCGGCACTGGATATTCGCGTTGATGAACTCTCTTTCAAGAAACAATCTTTAGGACGCCTGACACTCACTGCGGAAAGTCGTGATGCCGCATGGAATACCCTCATCAACCTCAAGAATGAAAATGACAATTTAACGGTCAAGGGCCGATGGAAAAACAACGACTCAAAATCTGATACTCAGCTTGATTTTGCTTTTGATTCAACAGCAATTGAAAAAACGCTAGTCCGACTAGGTTATCCAGAGTTCATGCAAAGTAAGCGAATTCACCTAGACGGACAACTCCGCTGGCAAGGTGATCCTCTCGCTATTCATTACCCCAGTCTCAATGGCTTTTTGAGCATTAATACAGACCAAGGGCAAATCAAGGATCTAGATCCTGGTGCAGGCAGGCTACTTGGCATCCTTAACTTTCAAACACTTATTCGCCGTATCACCTTGGATTTTCGTGATCTATTTGGCAAGGGTTTTGCCTTTGACAAAATCAAAGGGGGATTCACTCTCGACAAAGGAATCATGAACACCACAGACTTACAAATTCGCGCCCCCTCTGCCAAAATTTTATTTGATGGCCAAATCAATCTCATTAATGAAACACAAGATATGCACGCAGAAGTTCAACCAGCACTCGGTGAAAGTGTGGCCGTGGGTACCATGATTGTCAGCCCAATTGCGGGTGCTGCCGTTTGGGCCGCACAAAAAATACTTAGAGATCCTTTTGGCCAAGTATTTGCTATGGATTACCAAATTACAGGTTCCTTAGCCAATCCGAAAATTGAGAGTACCCGGCGTGCCCAGTCTCCACAACCTATTTCAGCAGATAGAACTGTGACAAAACCAGAGGAAACAAAAGGCACACCATGAAACTTGCCGCCATTCAGATGATATCTACGCCCGACATCTCGGAAAATGTTGCAGCTGCCGAACGACTGATTATTTCAGCGGCCAGCGAAGGCGCAAAGCTAGTCGTCTTGCCTGAGTACTTTCCAATGATTGGTGCAACAGATGCTGCGCGACTAGCTGCACGAGAAACTGAAGGCCATGGTCCAATACAAACGTTCTTGGTACAAATGGCGCAAAGGCATCAGCTTTGGATCGTGGGCGGATCACTACCCCTTGCGGCCAATGATTCAACCAAACTACGCAATAGTTGCCTGGTCTTTAATCCAGATGGGGAACGTGTTGCGCGTTACGACAAAATACATCTCTTTGGCTTTCACAAAGACGAGGAACATTATGACGAATCGCTTACCATCGAGCCAGGACGTGACATAGTCACTTGCGAGACACCTTGCGGGAAAATGGGTCTTTCTATTTGCTATGACCTACGTTTTGCAGAACTTTATCGGGGCATGGGTGTTATTTCTCTTATCGTCGTTCCCGCCGCGTTTACGGAAACCACAGGCCAAGCCCATTGGGAAACCTTACTTCGTGCACGCGCCATTGAAAATCAATGTTATGTTGTTGCTGCCGCACAAGGCGGCCGCCATCCAAATGGTCGTTTAACACACGGAAACAGTATGATCATTGACCCTTGGGGGGTTGTTCTGGCGCGCATTGAAAAAGGCGAAGGCCTTATTACTGCTGACTTTGACGCGCAAAAAATGATAGATATCCGCACTCGTTTGCCTGCGCTACAACACCGTGTTTTTTAGGTTTCGATTCAAAAATCATTTGAACTACAAGGCTCATAAGGAATTTCATGCATAACTCACACTTCAAAATTGCTGAAGAAACGCTTCTTGCACCCTATGACTTAGCACCATACAAATTAGAGCGTGTTTTCGAACAGCTAATGAGTCATCACGTTGATTTTGCAGATCTATATTTTCAATATGCCCGCTCAGAGGCTTGGAGTCTAGAAGAAGGCATCGTGAAATCAGGTAGCTTTAATATCGAACAAGGCGTAGGCATCCGCGCGATATCAGGAGAAAAAACAGCCTTCGCTTATTCTGACGACATTAGCTTGAGTGCCTTGCAAACTGCCGCCGGTACTACGCGTGCAATCGCCTCTGCAGGCGCCCATCGCTTGGCACCGGCGTTGCAACATCACCGGGCATCGGCAGCTTTGTACGCTGCTGGCGATCCGATTAGTTCACTTAAAGATGCAGAGAAAGTATCTCTGTTAGAACGATTAGAGACCATTGCCCACGCAGCTGATCCTCGCGTCAAAGAGGTTATGGCACATATCGCAGGCACTTGGGAAGTCATTCTAGTCGCACGCTCAGATGGTCACATGGCAGCCGATGTGCGGCCTTTAGTACGTGTATCCATTACTGTCATCATGGAAGAAAACGGACGTCGCGAGCAAGGATCATCGGGCGGAGGCGGGCGTTTTGACTATACCCACTTTAATGACGAACGGTTGCGTGAGTATGCGCACAATGCAGTTCATCAAGCCAGCATAAACCTTGCCGCCAAACCCGCACCCGCAGGTGAAATGACTGTAGTTCTGGGGCCTGGGTGGCCAGGCATACTGCTACACGAAGCCGTAGGACATGGTTTAGAAGGTGACTTTAACCGCAAAGGCAGCTCAACTTTCGCTGGTCGTATCGGACAACGCGTCGCAGCCAAAGGTGTCACGGTTGTTGATGATGGTACTTTGCCTGACCGCCGTGGCTCACTCACCATAGACGATGAAGGCAACCCAACCCAGCGCACAGTGCTCATTGAAAATGGCATCCTTGTGGGCTACTTGCAAGACAGTCTCAATGCTCGGCTAATGGGCATGGCACCCACAGGTAACGGCCGTCGAGAATCCTTTGCTCACCTGCCTTTACCGCGCATGACCAATACCATGATGATGAATGGCAACCATGACCCGCAAGAAATAATTCGCTCTGTCAAAAACGGTATTTATGCCGCTAACTTTGGTGGTGGCCAAGTGGATATCACTAGTGGAAAGTTTGTCTTTTCTACAGCCGAAGCCTATCTGATTGAAAATGGGAAAATCACGACGCCTGTGAAAGGTGCAACCCTCATTGGCAACGGCCCAGATGCAATGATGCGCGTATCAATGATAGGCAACGATCTGGCATTAGATCCCGGCGTGGGCACTTGTGGCAAAGATGGTCAAAGCGTACCCGTCGGGGTAGGACAACCAACCTTAAGAATTGACGGGCTTACCGTAGGTGGTACGGCATAAGGTATCTCAGTGGAATATCACTCAAAATGATCACCCTGCACTTCAATAAGCTTAATCAATCACAGATTAAAAAATATGGAAACGTCAATCTTGCCCATTAACCCATGTCGCTCTTTTGCGACAACATTTATTTAATAAATTCAAAAGCTTATAAATAAATAGCCTGATTTATGTCTGTATTAAAAGACAAAGCCTAAAGTGCTTTTTGAAGATTGGCTTATAACTCATTAAAAGTAATAATCTTTTTTTAAAATAAAACTGGCACGCTAGCTGCTACAAGGTAGAAGATATCAAGTAAAGACTTTTATTAACTTTACTTGCCTCAATAAACTACCCAGCAAAAATCTCACTCATGCCAAGCGCTATTAGCCTTCATCAAGAAAGCATCCGGATTCATCAAACGTCCTCCCTGAAACAAAAAACCAACGCTTCATGTATCCATTCTCCCCCTATCAAAAAGCAACTTCACTTAAGCGTAGCCCAAAATGAATATGAAATAAGAGAGGCTCAACGTTTACGGTATCAAGTTTTTGGCGAAGAGTTAGGAGCGCAGCTTAATGACCGAATATCTGGTCATGATATTGACCGCTTTGATGCACATTGCGCGCATATCTTAGTACGCAATCAGCGTGGTGAAGTTGTTGGCACGTATCGGTTAATTTCTCCAGAAACAGTCAAGAAGGTCGGTGGTTATTACGCTGAGAGTGAGTTCTCTATTCAAAGCTTAAGCGCCCTGAAACCTCACATGATAGAAATTGGCCGTTTTTGTATCCATCCAGATTATCGCAACGGCGCTGTGATGGCTTTACTTTGGGTAGGATTGGGTCAGTACATTGCCAAGAGTGATTATCGCTATTTAATCGGCTGTGCCTCGATCGGTTTATCAGATGGTGGTCACAATGCAGCAAACATTTATCAACGCTTCCTTAAAGAGAAAATCGTCTCAGTAACACATTGGGTCACACCTTTTCACCCGCTTCCTCACGCAGAACTGGTGAATGGGCAAAAAGCGGTTATTCCACCGCTTATCAAAGGATATTTACGCGCTGGCGGGCAAGTCTGTGGTGCTCCCGCGTGGGATGTTGATTTCAACACAGCTGATTTATTGTTTTTATTGCCTATTTCGCGCTTAACTCAGCGGTACGAAAAAACTTTTCTTGCTCCCTACCGAGCAAATGAAAAAAACCATGAGCAGCAAAAAGTACTAGCATCAGCTTAGTCGCACGTAAGCCTTACCCCTACCTACTCTATTTGAGTCCGCCGTCAAAAAATGCGCGGGAATCGGCCTCTGGTTTTATTCACCCCGACAGATCAAGCCATCGAAAAATCAACTCGCCTGTTCTTTTTCGTTAAACACATACCCTAGCGCCACAACACCTTGACGCAAGCAATCCATTGCAAGCGGTATTTGTTCAGGGGTACCTCGGACTCCCAGCTCAACATGCGGGCGCATTGCTTCAGAGCCTAAAAAAGGCAAACTGAATGTCGTCAAACCTGGGAAGTCTTTTTCTACTGCTTGCATAAGCGGGATCAACATACTTTCTATTCCATGCCAAACAAGAATTGCGCTGTCAGCGGAAGGATTTGCATGAAACAAATGACCATATCGGGTATCTAAAACCCATTCCACCATAGGCCATGCCATCTGTGGGAATCCAGGTACAAAATAATGTTCACCTAAAGAAAAACCTGCAATACGATTAAACGGATTAGGCACAATGTCACTCCCAATAGGAAACATGCCCATACCAAGTGACTCGCTGGTGAGTTCGCGATTCATTTCCTTAAATCGCGCACGAATTTCATATTCAGCTTCCGGATGCAAAAATAAATCCACCCCCGCAGCGGCGGCGGCGGCTTGGCGTGTGTGATCGTCTGGCGTGTTACCAATGCCGCCAAAACTGAACACAATATCGTCACTGGCTAAAGTTCGGCGAAAGGTATCCACCAAACGCTGTCTATCGTCACCTATATACATTGCCCAATCGAGATTCATTCCGCGTACGGCAAGTATTTTTATCAATTGAGCAAAATGACTATCTTCGCGTCGACCACGAGTAATTTCATCACCAATAATGACAGCACCAACAGTCCGTCTAACTCGCTTTTGTATTTCTTTCATATCAAGCAACCTCGATTACCTTATTAGGATCCACGACAACTCGTACCAAGCTTCCAAGCTCAGCAAGAACATCATCAGAATTAACGCTGAAACTGTGGATTTCTCAAATTACCCGCCAGGGAAAAACTACCTTGCTCAGTAAAGGAGGGTGACTTTAACTCAACTAAAAATCGGCCACGTATTTGCTGATCTTCATCCACGCTTGCATCTCCTTTTGCGCTGATAAGACCTGCAATCATCTGTGTATTTCGCAAACTGGTGCGCTGATTACCATAAATAAATTCACCTGTATAACTGTCATAGAAAGTCGTTCCGCCACCCCCGAACCCTTGCAACATTCGCCCCAAATCAATACCTCGCACGACACCTCTTTCAATCCGAAATTCGCCCTCGACACGCGCAGAGCCAACAAGGTTTTTTAAATTTTCGCCTGCTAAAGCGAACTGCCCTACTCCGCCCAATAAGCCTCGATCAGATAATGCAGGAAATATCAGCTCTGTACCAAGTGCCTTTGCACTCAACTCACCATTGAGCTGCCATCCTGAATCCCAGGATAATCTTCCTTTCCCCTCAACAACGCCTCCATATACGTCACCTGAGAACGATGTTATCAAAAACGATTTAGGCAACAAACTTCCAGTAAGTGAAAAATTTTTCAGTACCATCCCATCCATTTCATTTGGAACCACCGTAAAGAATTTCAAAGGCAAAGAATAAGCCGCCGCAGTCAACTTAACCTGGGGTTCTTTTTGTGATCCATCTATCTCAGCATGAAACTTTTTTTCTGAAGAGGTGAATTTTGCCTGCTGTAACTGACCATCAATATCTAACGTTGCCTCAGCGTTTATCAGTGGCAATAAAATTTCTGCAGAGCTAAGCACCACTTTTTTTGCATTGATTTTGCCTATGCCTAGTTCATTTTTTTGCATTTTCCCAAAGAGTAACCAGCTAACGCCTGCAGGGCTTAAAGTCACCATCTCGGCCTCTATATCTTCTATCGTCGGGTGGCCGCTCAGGAATCCAATCACTCCTGTTTGCGCGATAACTTGGGCAAGATGAATCTCTCCTTGCCTGCCAATAACAACATTCTGTGCCCGCCAGCGTGGGGTAGGTAAGAATGCAAAGCTCAAACGTTCTATCGTCACTGATTGGCCAAACTGCCTAGTGCCCGTCTTTTCCAAAGCAGCTCTTTGAGAACTAAACGGATAAATGTGCACTCCTGAAAATCCAACCACCAAAAGAAAAACAAAGACTTGAAAAATAATCTGGCCCCACGCTAGTTTTTCATGGTCAGGTGGTGAAATCGGCGTTGTCGATACACTGTCAGCTGGACTTATCGGCGATTGGATTTCTGCATTGTAAAAATCCACCACCGGTAAGGCCTTGCGCGACTTTATTGTTTCAGCACGACTTAGTCCTGAGGTTTTTTTTATCAAATTTATCTTGCTGGCTGACTCAGGCTCCGCGCTTTGAGCCTTCTTTAAAATCTCCCTTGTATTGATATCTGGGGGTATTCCATCAGCAATATCCAAGGTCATCCGAGAGCTTTCAGACTGAATTGCCCTTTGCGAAAAATTGGTTTCCGCTGTTTCACAAGGCTCATCGCCATTCGTCAAAAAACCTTTTTCGGCAGCTGCCTGAGGAAATTCATTGACGGATGCTACTTTCGGCGCAGCAATATCCTTTTCTGTTCCCTCTATTTTCTGGTCTATCTGATGCTGAAGCGCTTCTGCGCTTTTTTTTACGCATGCAGATTCAATTTGATTGAGTTTTTTCTCTTTTTCTTGTTTTGATTTTTCATCTATCTCACGTTGCCAGGACTCCGTGATCCGACGAACCTGGCTCTCAGTAATTTTTCGCTGAAGATCCATATCCGATCTCTCGTCCAGTCGTATCTCAATGGATGACTTAACTACTGGCAACGCATCGGTAAGCACTTCTACATAGTTTTCTAAAACCAATGTCTCAATTGCTGCTTGTAAAGAAAGCGCTGAATACTGCGTCAGTTTTTGCAGCAATATCTGAAAGCTTGATTTTCCATCAATGGCCTCAAGAACAACAACCAAGTCCCATGGCAAGCTGATTGTCTCAAGATCACTCAGTGCATGGATACCTTTTGCCGTTTTGACATAGGTCATTTGATTTTCCATAAATCTATTTAGACATTCATAAATTCAGTCTCATATTTTTACTACTATAGCGTTACACCTTCCTGCCGACGTTGTTCACGTAACATCTGCAAACTCAAATGCACAAATACCAGTGCTGTAAAAATTGGGGTGACAAATTGGATTATTGGAACATGGGCAAGTAAAGAACAAGCTGCACCTGCCAAATAAAAAGTCGACTTTTGCGTTTTAACGATTGCCGATAACTCTTCTTCCGTGGCATGTTCCACAAGCGAGTCAACGCGAAACGTACGCTGATTGAGCCAAGCAGTCCAGAACAACGGGAACACAAGAATCACCCCTGGAAGAAGCAGCAGAGGTAACGACAACAAAATGCCTGCTAGAAAAATAACGCCCGCTATTAACGTATTGCTCAAGCTACGAATAAAAGCATTTTCCCCATGACGCACTAAATCCGGGTAATCCCGAGCGGATATCACATGGATTAAATGAGGCAAAACAACAATTGCAACAAGCAGTAAAGCGGTGAGATAAATCAGCGTTGCAAAAGACATCAGTAATAAAAATATAGCGGCCCAATGCGCAACCCATTCCCAGCCAGACCAAGGCAACTGCGGCAAAATTTGCGTCAGCACGCGAATGCCATGCGCCCAGATAAAAAAACCGATCACCCCCCATAAAGTGACCGCAACCAGCGGAGGCCAAAAAACATGCCAAAGAATATCGCCACGTGCCAGATCACGTATCGCCTTGCCAAACGCGGTGAAAATTTCGCTCATGCTTGCTCCTTGATGGTGCTACATTTTCTGCCAGAATGCCTCAGCGCCTTCTTCCATCCCACATTTTTTGCAGCCGTTTAACCGACACGGGGGACGGCGTGCGCAACTCCTGCGCAAACAGCGCCACGCGCAATTCTTCCAGCAACCAGCGATATTCTTCCATAAATGGATCCGGCGCATGGCTACCCGCAGCCTGCCCCGATCTTTGCAGCGCATGGTACTCGCGCGCCCAAGGCTTGCCTAGCGCTTGCCATTCTGCCAGCTGACGCATCTCCCTGCCCGGATCGCTACGCGCCTTGTCCAGGCGCAGCGTGGCTGCTTTGAGATAGCGCGGATAATGCTGCAACCGCTCATAAGCGACATCGACAATAAAGTTTTTATGCAGCAAGGCCGCCAATTGTGCCGTGATGTCCGCGTAAGTTGCCGGGAAAGCCTTTTGTACTGCGGCGAGTTTTTTTTGCAAGACGACATAGTCACCCACGATGGTCGCAATCAAGCGCGCCACCTCTTGCGCAACAAGCAAAATGCGCCCGCGCGCAGCATCACGCCGTGTCACGAACGCCGACTTTTCCAGTGGCAAAGGCGCCATCATGCAACTGCGCATCAATGTCGCTGCCACCAGTTGCGCCTTGAGCTCCTTTTCTGTGCCCAGCGGGATGAACTGCAAGGCCATATCACGCAGACCGGGTAACTTTTCAATCGCCTTCACCTGCGTCGCCAACTGCAGAGCAAACAACCGCAACAAACCACGATGATGTTCCTCCTGCGCTTTTTCCTGCGTATCAAACACGGTCAAGCGCACGCCCTGCTCGGCATCAATCAGCGCAGGAAAACCCACCACTTGCCGTCCTTTGATATTTACCTCAAGCAATTCCGGCAAGGCGCCAAAATCCCAATCGGTGTATAGCACCGTGTCATCTGCAGGCGGCGCAGCCTTGGCATTGATGCTGATAGACATGCGGTTGCTGTCCATGGTTTCTGCAGCATCCTTTTCTTTTGCCGCTGCTTTTGTCACCTGCTCAACGCCTTTTTCAACCGATGGCGCAGCAGCACGCTTCAATTCTGCCTTTTCAGCCGCCACGCTAATTGCGGTGGCATTGTTCTGCCAAACCTGCGCCACGCGGTCGCGATACTCAGCACGCAGTTCAGTCAACTGCCGGGATATGGCTAACGTACCGCCATGTTCATTCAACAGGCGAAAGTTCATGAATAAATGCGGCCGCAACTCGCCCAGACGAAAAGCATCGAGTGGCAGCTTCATGGCCAGTTTTTCTTCTACAGCTTGCGTCAAGGCACGCACCAGGGATAGGTCGGCCAAGGACAGATTGACGCAAAAATCATCCGCGAAGGTATCCAGCGGTTGCAAGCGATGCCGATATTTCTGCGGCAAAGTTTTCAACAGTGCCAGCACTTTTTCTTTAAGCAGGCCGGGCACCAGCCACTCACACCGCTGAGCAGATATCTGATTTAACGCCACCAGTGGCAGATCCAGCGTCACCCCATCGTCCGGCGCGCCGGGCTGGTGATGGTAATGCAGCGCAAATTTCTGACTGTGCTGCTCAAGGTACGGCGGAAAAGCCGCCGTGGTGATGCCCGCCGCCTCATGCCGCATCAATTGTTCTTTTTCCAGAAACAACAGTTTTGGGTTGATGGCTTCCGCCTCACGCCGCCAGCGGTCAAACG
>DIUK01000145.1 GCA_002422995.1 Rhodocyclaceae bacterium UBA6160 | reverse complement strand
CTCAACATGTCGGGCAAGTTCAAAATCCCCGTACTCATGCGCATCGGCATGCATACGGGCAAGTGTATTGTCGAAAAAAGTGACATCTTCGGTGACACAGTCAATACCGCCTCCCGATTTGAATCCAATGCCAATCCTGGCGAAATTTTCCTCTCTGAGGAAACGTATAACGCCCTTGACGATAAGGGTGAAATCTATTGCCATTTCGCCAAGCAGGTGACCCTGAAAGGCAAGAAAGAACCCTACAACGCCTACAAGGCTTTCTGGAATCCAATTGAGATTGAGAAAGATAAACAAGAGCCTGTGCAGGCAATGGAATCTGTAGAAGACCCCAATGGCGCCAAAAAACGTATTGTATTTTGGATATTGACATCATTGGCCATTGTCCTTTTGCTTATGATTGGTGCCAGGTTTTTGGGCGGTGTCACAATCATGGAAGCACGTCGTTCGATTGACCATAGCATCGCCCGCTAACCGAACTATTGGGGCATTACCTGCTCTTTGCTACGAACCCGCTTGCGCCGGTAACTGCGTAGCCCGATAAAAGCTACAAGCGCGAGTGCCAAGATAGAACCATATAGAATTGTGCGAAATACCCGTGGATTGGCATAAAGATAGGCCTCCACGCGCGTGATTTCACCACGATCCCCCGTGGTGTATTGGTTTCCAACACGCAACGCAGTCGTTTTGTACTCGGGAGATTTCAACTCAACGAGAACCAGATCACCGTTGATTGCACCCTGGACGCCTGGATCAAGGATGGCCTGGCCCATGGTGGCAAGATCTTGCTCATTGCTCGCCGTGAGCAGCACGACCGAACGGCCGATGCGATAGGGCGATTCGAACTGCATCAACGCGCCGGTACCACTGCCAAACTCGCTGACTTGCTGGCTGAATGCTACGGTTAGTTCAGTATCCCAACTGCGTACTACCGGATAAGGCACTTTGCCTTCGCTTAGCACCTTGAGGGGTACGCTATTCAGTAGCTCACCAGGCAGATCAGCGGTACGGCCAACGACGATGATTTCGCCTTTCCAGTCCCTAGGTTCTTCAAAAACGATCTGGACACCGAAGAGAGGGAAGCCATTTTTCTGGGTGATCATGCCCATCATGTTGTAGGCAGCTTCNNGGGAAACCATTCAAAGCAAAGAGTTCTAACTTGGGCATCTCCACATAGTGCGGCATGGGTGGAAAGTAAAGTGTCGAATTATCGTAGATAGTCAGGAACATGCTATCCATCTGGCCAGAGTCACAAATTTCACGCGGCGTATTTAGCACCGGTGCGAAGCTGATGGTATTGGCCCCCGGCTTGAATACATAGGTAGGGATATCGATCTTGTAATCTTCGAGATAACTGCCGGCAACTTGATCAAGATGTATGGCACGCAGTGGTTTGCCGTTTACCAACAGGTTCAATGCAGAGTCATTCCGCAGGCCAGCACCATAGGAAAAGTTCAGTGAGAGCTTCGCAAACTGGTTCTGCTTGATCATGAAGTCAGCAGGCAGGCGGAATGTGATACCTGTCGCCGGCACATTGAAGCCCTGCCATGAATAGGTGGGGAAATTCAGTGTCTTGAAATTGAACACCTTGTCGGAAGAGAGAATTTGCCGCCCGCCGTACATGGCGATCTCTGGCAGTTTGAACGCGAAGGCATCGAGTTCGTCAGTGCCCGGATACGGTAGCGAGAGGCTGGCAAAAGTTTCTGCCGCGATCTTGAGCGATTCAGGGCTGGTGCCGCTGACGGCGATGATGGCATGTAGCGGATCAGCGGTGCCCTCCGCGTCACTGGCATGCATGATTTTAAGAACACCACCTTTGGTGTTGCGGATGACTGGCGTATTGGTGCTGGGGAACAAGCGATTAATGAAAGCGGGTGCGCCAATCACGATGTTGTCAGTGCCAGGCTTGGGTTGATTGGAAATCGAAAAGCTCACCTTACGATAGTCGAAACGACGGGCGATTCCAGAAGCAATGATTCCGCCGAGAGTAGCAAACTCCGGGGTCGATTTTTCCATCACGAGATTAACAGCAGCTTCGGGGTAAATCTTTGGATCGAACAGGAGATCAGCGATGCCCCCCAACTGAAGCGGCAAGGGTTTCAAGCTGTAATCAATAGTCAGTATTGAGTCATTAAGGTTAATGTTGGTCCACAAGTCTGGTGCGCATAGGTCTTCACACTTCTGCCGTGAGTAGTGCTGTGAGACTTGGAACTCCAACGAGTTGTAGTCTGCCTTGAGCAGTTTGGGTGGAATAGCGATGGCGAGTTCCACATTGGGTGCGAGCGGATTGAGTTGGGTCTGGGCGATGGGGTGACTATTTATGCGGATGATGAGTTGCGATATCTCCGCAATCAGGTTGGTTGATGCGGTGAAGCGTAAGCCGAGCTCTGCACTATGCACCTGCCAGCGCTCCGGGATCGGGATGGAAATGGTGTGGCCGCCATTGGTGCAACGCAGGTCGATTGAGGCGAAGGGCGAGAGCTTGGATAATGGAATGCGGATGATTTCTGCATGTGCGATTGGCGCGAGCAGGATAGGTAGCAGAATAAGCAGCCGGATTAGCTTCATGGCAGCGAGCTGGTGATTTGGAAAAAATGCAGGCGAATGTGCCGTCGCAGCCAGTGCAATCCGCCAAGTGTCATGCCATAGAGAATACGGGAAGAGCCGCGTAGCCCTTTGATGCCTAGCTTGATGAAATGCCAGACCATCTTTGCCGTGCCTCCCGTCTGCGCCTGTGTATGCCAAACGTTTTGCCAGCGCACGCTGTCGCCATAGACATAGCGAACTACCTCCTGGAAAGAGATCAGGTTCATGATGAATTCAGATCCGCAGATGTGTATTCCATCATGCTCAAATGCGCGGTGGATTTTGGCCTCGAAACGAAATTTTTGCCCGTAACTATCTTCAGTTTCCAGCACAATCCGCTCTTGTGGAGCCAGAGGGAATGGGAGCTTGATGGCAATTCCAATGCCGGTAAGTGAGATGTTGCGTACCTCTCCCTCAAGCGACATGTTCATGCGCGGAAAGGTGGCGCGGACCATGCCACGGGTGTCGATGCGATGGAAGTTTCTGATTTGCTTGCGTTCCCAGAAAGTGCCAAGTGAAACAAGGGCAAGGTAAAGATTGTAAATACACCATATGGCAGTGATGGCAATAACATTCCGCATGACTGGTGTTTGGTACCAGGTGTAGGCGGCAAGCAACAGGGCAACTGTATTAGTCGCAATGACTACAAGAAATGGGGCTGAAAGAGGGCTTAATGTCTCCCGCTCAATGGTCTGTCCTTTGGGGGTTACCTTGAACGTGGGTTTGTGCGGATGGAGCAATACGTCAATGATTGCCGGGATGAGAAAAAGCGATTGCACGCACTCATATATTTCCGAGAGCATCATGTTGCGTGATTTGGCATAGAAGAAGTGCATCAGGATGAAGGTGGATAAAACATAAGGCAGTGCGAATGCCTGTATCTGGAGCCAGGAAGCGTTGTAAATGTTGATGCCGAAGATCAGGAACATCGCTGGTGCGATGAAATAGATGAAACGAGCCAGGCTGAAAAACCAGAAAAAGCAGGAGTTTAGGTAGGCGAGTCGCTGTGGTAGCGAAAGGCCTGTAGCCATGATTGGGTTATTGAGCAGAAATAGTTGAATCATGCCCTGCGCCCAGCGTGAGCGCTGAGTAACGTAGTCATCGTAGGATTCAGGTGACAGGCCGCATACCATTGGACGGTCGATGTAAATGCTGTTGTAGCCTCGGCTGTGCAAATGGAAGGCGGTTTCCGCATCTTCGGTGATCGTGGTACCGCAGATGCCACCTACTTCATCAAGGCAGGAGCGGCGTAGCAAGGCAGCTGATCCACAGAAATAGCTTGAATTCCAGAAGTCCAGACCAGTCTGGATCGTGCGGTAAAACATATCCCCTTCAGACTGTACGTTAGCCACACCCGCCAGGTTTTTTTCTATGGGGGTTGGGTTGATAAAGAAGTGGGGTGTTTGCACCAGGAATAGCTTGGGGTCAGCCAGGAAGTGGCCGACAGTATTTTGCAGAATGTCTTGGGTTGGCACATGATCGCAGTCCAGCACCAGTATTAACTCGCCCTGTGTGTGATCCATGGCGTGGTTAATGTTGCCGGCTTTTGCATGTACATTGCGATTGCGCGTGATATAGCCGACTTGTAGATCCTTGGCCATGCGGCGCAGACGGATATGACGCTCCCAGGCATTCATGCCGGTTTCGGGGTGCGCACGCTTTTGCGCCGTGCCCCCATCGTCAAGTATCCATATGCGCAGCTTGTCTTTGGGGTAGTTGATTTGCGTTGCCGCTATGGCTGTGACGCGGATGATCTCGTCACTTTCATTGTAGGTTGGGATGAAAACATCAACCGCAGGCAGGACATCGGTATTATCTGGAAGGAGCAACGGCTGGTGGTGCACGGGCCAAGCGTTGAGGAACATGCCGAGAAAAAAGATCGAGATGGCATAAATCTCCGCCATATAGAGTATTGCCATGCTGATGAAATCGATTGGCCCGGTGTACAGTAGCGTTTCTGTCGTGCGCCAGAGGATATAGCGCAATCCTAAGAAGGCGCCGAGCATGATAATGGTTAGACGTACAGGCTGCTTCTGGCTTGCAGGTAGTCTGGTTAAAGCGAAGAGAACGGCCAAACTGCCCCAACCCACAATGGTCTGCTCGGAAATGTCGAAATAGATGCTGGCGAATCTAATTGCGTAAAACATAACGCCAGCTAAGAGAACAAAAGTTAATTGAGTTAAGGATATCCGTTGCAATGAAGGGGAAATGTTAATGAACGGCATATTTTTAACTTTTAAGATTGCGCGTTATGTTCTAATCAGCCGGAGAAACCTAGAGAAACTGAAACCGCAGCGCCCATTCTGGCAAGACGTGCAGCGGAAACTTCTCTACTGGCCAGGACTAAGCCAGCATACCTAAGCAAATGACATGCCATATGGAAACTGCATGAGGTCAGGGCGCTGCATCATTTACTTAGGCAGAATGCAACATCAGCCTGATGGTTTGCGCACCATTATTTCCCTTGCCGCCCCAAGATGGGGCGGAGGTACATCAAAGGATTGGCGTCACATACATGGCCTTGTCAGAGAGAAATCAAAATTCAGCAGAGATTTTTCTTCCGTGACCACCGCTGTCCCGCAGGTTCTCCCGATGTGTCAATTTAATGTCAGACACTTTGATTCATTAAGTCTTTGGCATTTCCTGCGCCCAAACCCGAAGGAACTTCATTCAGCACCATAATTCGTTGATCAAGAGCACGGCTTATACTTTGCTCTGATTCTATGGTGAGGAACAATGTGTGCCTGAGATGCTGTTTTATGAGCGTGC
>DIUK01000065.1 GCA_002422995.1 Rhodocyclaceae bacterium UBA6160 | reverse complement strand
CGCTCTGTCTTTGAATAGACAAAATCTGCATTGCCCAGCATTGGATAGTTAAAAATTTCGTCCGCACCGGACACCGCGCCGACTTTAACCGTGAACACATTACTTAATGGCACGCTGTAATCGTTGCGCGTGAACATTAGTTGGCCATGTGCTAAGACCATGCGCCGGCCATCATTCAATTGATGGCTCAGATTGTCTTTTTCAAATCGCCAAATCGCACAATTGGGTGCCGCATCGTTGAAGATCTTTGCATCCCCCAGGTCTTCGAAATCAGTGATCGTGCCCTGAGAAAACAACCAGGTGTTGAGGCGAGCAGCCCCGGTAACTTTCAGGAAGTCTCTTGGCGTAATAAAAATCAGCTCGCCGCCGGGGGCTAAATGACGCACGGATTTTTCGATGAAATGCAGATACAAATTGGCATGGCCATCGAGCAAATCTGAATGCAGGGAATCCAAATACTGCCGAGTGCTGGGCAAAATGTTGCGCGCCGCCACATAGGGCGGATTGCCGATGATGGTGGCAAATTTCTCGCGTGGCGAATAAGCAAAAAAGTCGCTATTGATCGCCCCGGGCGGGCAATGTCCGGCATCGAGTTCCAAGGCGACGCAATCCGGAATACATGAAGAAAACGCACCATCACCACAGGATGGCTCTAAAACCCGGCCTGTGTTTTTACGCAGTGCCAGCATACGCTGCACAATGGCCTTCGGCGTGAACACTTGGCCAAAGACATCCACATCATAAAAAGGCAAGGATTGAGAGGCGGCTTTCTTTGCCACGTTCAAATCAAACGAATAGAAAATAAAACGTGCTGATTAAAAAAATGCACGCATTTAAAAAGAAGGAAAATAAAAACCTGATTAAAACGTTTTAATGACCCACATCGGCACACTGAGTCGCGTTCCACCAATAGCATCGTCCCGCACCCAGCTGCCATCGCCACGCTGATCAATCAGGTAGTACGGCACGCCGTGCGATGGCGTGACTTTCACCATGTACAGTTTGCCATTCATGCGATATTCCTCCATCCTATTTTCACCGTCCTGGCGGATGGTAACTTGAGGCTCAACTGCCTCATCGACCACCCCGGCAGGCGGTGGTGGTGGCTCAGGCAGTGGTTCTAGCTTGGGCGGTGGCGTTTGCGCTAGTGCAGAAAACGTGCAGAAAGAGCAAAAGGTGATTAAAAATCGGCGCATGGTGGATTCCTTGAAAAACTTCGGTGATACACAGTGACTTGAATACTTCCAAGCCGAAAAAATACTGATCCAGTTTATCAAAGGTTGAGCAACAGCTCGTGCTCTTCAGGCAAGCTGGCAAAACCACGTGCCTCATAGTGGTCAAAAATAGCTTTCAGAATCAGCTGCGGGTCATCAATCACCTGGATCAGATTCATATCGTCTGCATTGATCATTCGATCCGCCACCAGTCGCTGGCGAAACCAGTCCAGCAAACCTGACCAAAAATCACTGCCTACCAGAATAATCGGGATTCTCGGGCTTTTACCGGTTTGAATCAGGGTCAAGGCTTCCAATAATTCGTCCAGTGTGCCAAACCCGCCCGGCATCACCACATAAGCCGTAGCGACTTTCACGAACATGTATTTACGCGCAAAAAAGTGGCGAAAACTCTGCGATATATCCTGATAGTGATTCGGTTTTTGCTCATGTGGCAATTGAATATTCAGTCCAACGGACAAACTCTTGCCCGCAAACGCGCCTTTATTGGCTGCCTCCATCACCCCGGGGCCGCCACCTGAAACCACGGAAAAACCAGCGTCAGACAAAAGACGCGCAATGATTTCCGTTTGCTGATAAATCTCGGTCTCCGGCTTTGTTCGTGCGCTACCGAAAATTGAGACCGCAGGTCGCACCGTCGCCAGACGCTCTGTCGCCTCAACAAACTCTGCCATAATGCCAAACACCCGCCACGCTTCCCGCGCGCTGCTGCTGCTTTGCGCCGCAGGGGTTAATTCAAAGCCTTCCGGCAATTTGTTTTTTGCGCTCAACTCTCACCTCCATGCCTACCCTATTATTGATTGACGGCTCATCCTATCTCTACCGCGCCTTTCATGCGCTGCCCGATTTACGCAACCAAGCCAATGAACCTACCGGCGCGATTCGCGGCGTACTTTCCATGCTGCGTGTTTTGGAAGCCGACTATAAGGCAGACTATCGCGCCGTGGTGTTTGACGCCAAAGGTAAAACCTTTCGCGAGGACTGGTATCCCGAATACAAGGCGCATCGCCCGTCCATGCCGGAAGATTTGGCGGCACAGATTCCGCGCTTGCATGAGTGCATTCGCGCCGCTGGCTGGCCGCTGGTCATGATCGACGGCGTTGAAGCGGATGATGTAATCGGCACGCTTGCCCATGCAGCCACCCAGGCCAGGATTGACTGCGTGATTTCCACGGGCGACAAAGACCTGGCGCAACTGGTGAACCCCTATGTCACCTTGATCAACACCATGAGCAATGAACGACTGGATGAAGCCGGCGTGCTGGCAAAATTCGGCGTACCTGCGAATCGCATGGTGGATTATTTAACGCTCATGGGCGACGCTGTGGACGGCGTGCCGGGCGTGAATAAAGTTGGCCCCAAGACGGCGGTGAAATGGCTCACGCAATTTGGCTCATTGGACGGCGTGGTCGCACACGCGCAGGAGATTGGCGGAGTGGTCGGGGAAAACCTGCGCCAGCACCTGGATTTTTTGCCACTCGGCAAAAAACTGGTTACCGTCGTCTGCGACCTGGATTTACCCATCACCATCCCTGAACTCACGCCGCAAACACCGGACAACGAAAAGCTCACCGAATTATTTACGCGGCTGGAATTCAAAAGCTGGCTTAAGGAATTGAGGGAATTAAGCAGCCTGCAAAAAACGGCACGCACAACAGCAGAGGCTCATGCCGCCCAAGGGGACTTGCTGCGCGCCGTCTCACCAGCGCCGACTATTTTCGATGCGATGACCGAACCCGACCGCAGCGGCTACTTATGCATCACCAATGCTGCTGAGCTTGACGCCTGGCTTGCCCGTCTGAATCGTGCGGAACTCGTGGCACTCGATACCGAAACCACGAGCCTGATCCCCATGCAAGCGCAGCTCGTCGGCATCTCGTTTGCATTTACCGAGGGCGACACAATCCACGCCGCCTACCTGCCCCTTGGCCACAATTACGCCGGGGTGCCCGCGCAATTNNAAAACTGCGCCCTTGGCTGGCCTCGCCCCAGCACCGCAAATTGGGCCAGCACCTCAAATACGACCGGCATATTTTCGCCAATCATGGCCTCCGGCTGGCTGGCATTGTGGATGACACCTTGCTTCAATCCTACGTGCTCGAATCCGGCAAACCGCATGATTTAGGTTCCCTCGCCGCGCGGCATTGCGGGCTAAAAACATTGAGTTACGATGAGCTCACCGGCAAGGGCGCCGCGCGCATTTCTTTCGCCCAAGTGGCTATCAACCGCGCCACGGAGTACGCCGCAGAAGACGCCGATGTAACCTTGCGCGTACACCAAACCCTGCGCCCGCAACTGGACGCCGAACCACGCTTGGCCAATTTGTACGATACCTTGGAGCTGCCCGTGGCCGAGGTGTTGTTTCGCATCGAACGCAACGGCGT
>DIUK01000017.1 GCA_002422995.1 Rhodocyclaceae bacterium UBA6160 | reverse complement strand
GGATGACACGCTCAAAGCCACCGCCGAAGCGCGTGGCTGGCTGCAGATGAGTTTGCGGGGCTAGCTGACTTCTGTTTTTTGGTAAGCAATGATGTGCCTGATTCCTTGATATTTTTCTGATGGCGACAATTTACCCGTTGCACCCGTTATTCATTACCGAACAACCTCACCGCCCCCATGGGGCAGCAAATTGCATTATGCCCTTTCATGACCGCTAAAGAAAAATCGCCGCTTAAAGCTGACTCTTCTACCGCTCAGACACCCTCCCCTACGCACACGCCAATGATGCAGCAGTGGTTTGCGCATAAAACAGCGCATCCTGACAAGCTGCTGTTTTTTCGCATGGGCGACTTTTACGAGTTGTTTTATGAGGATGCCGAACAAGCGGCGCGCGTGCTGGATTTAACGCTCACCACCCGCGGGCAGTCGGCAGACAAACCCATCCCGATGGCTGGGTTACCCTATCACGCAGCAGATAGCTATCTCGCGCGTTTAGTAAAACAAGGCATTTCCGTTGCCATTTGCGAACAAATTGGCGACCCTAATGACACGAAAGGCAAAGGGCCGATGGAGCGAGCAGTCAGTCGCGTGGTGACGCCAGGCACGCTCACCGACGCCGGACTGCTGGACGATAAACGAGATAGCCTGCTGGCCGCATTATTCATCGACAGGCAGCGCGCGGGGCTGGTCTGGCTTAACCTGGCCAATGGCGATTTTCGCCTGATGGAAATCGCTATTGATGCCTTGCCGGCCCACTTGGAGCGCCTGCGCCCGGCTGAACTATTGCTAGCCGACCAACTGCGTGACAACCGGCAGACCTTGTCCTTTTTGGCAAGCGACAACCATGCGGTTATCCAATATCTTCCTGACTGGCATTTCGACGCCAACGCAGCAACTCACGCGCTGATTGAACATTTTGGCACGCGCGACTTAGCCGGTTTTGGCCTGACCGATGAAACGCTGGCATTGGCAGCGGCCGGCGCCTTGTATCGCTACGCTCAAACCACACAGATGCAATCCCTGGCGCATATCACAGCACTGACCGTTGAACGCGAAAGCGAATATCTCAGGCTCGATGCAACCACGCGGCGTAATCTGGAAATCTCTGAAACCCTGCGCGGCGAGGCTTCGCCTACCCTGCTCTCGCTACTCGACACTTGTGCGACCAGCATGGGTTCACGCTGGCTGCGACATTGCCTGCATCACCCGCTAACCGATCGCGCCCTGCCCCGCGCGCGGCATGAAGCGATTGCGGCGCTCATCACTCATGACAACCACCATGAGGCGCGTCATACCCAAATTCACCATGCGTTGACAGGCTTTGCCGATATTGAACGCATCACCGCCCGCATCGCGCTCAAAAGCGCACGCCCGCGCGACTTGTCGGCCTTGCGCAACAGCTTGGCGCGACTGACAAAAATACGCAACTTGCTCCATGAAAAAGTCGGCGCTGGCGAGACGGCGTCAAACATTGAAAACGACACTTTTAGCCAAATGAACAGCGCAGTTGCGGCCTCACGCCTCACCTCGCTCGCTGCCGACCTCGCCACACCGCAAGCCTGCCTTGATCTGCTTACTGCGGCGATTGCTGAAGAACCTGCCGCCATGGTGCGCGATGGTGGCGTGATTGCTGCGGGATATGATGCATCGCTTGATGAACTGCGCGCCCTGCAGGACAACTGCGGCGAATTTTTGCTGGCGCTAGAAGCCCGTGAACGCGAGCGCACCGGGATTGCCACCTTGAAGGTGGAATTTAACCGCGTGCATGGCTTTTACATTGAAGTCACACATGCCAATACCACGCTCATTCCGGACGATTATCGTCGCCGTCAAACGCTAAAAAATGCCGAGCGTTACATCACCCCCGAGCTCAAAACCTTTGAAGACAAGGCGTTGTCTGCGCAAGACAGAGCCCTGAGCCTGGAGCGCCATTTGTGGGATGAGCTCATTCTGGCGCTATTCATTTACATTCCCTCCCTACAACGCATCGCCCGCGCTATTGCCGAGCTTGATGGACTCACTGCTTTTGCTACTGCGGCCGCGCGCTATGACTATCACCCACCCGAATTTTGTGACATAGCCCTCATCGATATCAACGGTGGCCGGCATCCCGTAGTCGAACAACAAGTGCGCAGCACTGGCGCCAGTTATATTGCCAACGATGTCAATTTTTCTGCCACGCGCCAAATGCTGTTGATTACCGGCCCGAATATGGGCGGCAAGTCCACCTACATGCGCCAGGCTGCGCTGATTGTGCTGTTAGCACATTGCGGCAGCTTTGTGCCCGCCACACGCTGTCGCATCGGCCCCATGGATGCAATCTACACCCGCATTGGCGCCTCTGACGATCTGGCTTCCGGCCGCTCCACCTTCATGGTTGAGATGACTGAAGCAGCCGCAATTTTGCATGAGGCCACCGCAAAATCGCTCGTTCTCATGGATGAAATCGGGCGTGGCACATCGACCTTTGACGGGGTCGCATTAGCGTTTTCCATCGCCCGCCACTTGATTGAAAAAAATCGCGCCTACACCCTGTTTTCAACGCACTACTTTGAACTGACCCAGCTCGCGCAAAACTATCCCGTGTGCTGCAATGTCCATTTGGATGCAGTAGAACATGGCCACAAGATCATCTTCCTGCATAGCGTTATGGAAGGGCCCGCCTCACAAAGCTACGGCGTGCAAGTTGCAGCACTAGCCGGCATGCCGCCCACTGTCGTTCGCGAAGCCAGACGTCGTTTAACGCTCATGGAAAATCGCGAAGCCAGCGCCACAGCCAGTAGCTTCATGCAAGCTGACCTATTCGCCAGCACACCAACAGCACCTGAACCACCCCATCCCGCGCTGGATGCTTTGCGCGACTTAAAACCAGACGAGCTCACACCACGCGAGGCGCTAGAAACAATTTATACGCTAGTAAAATTAGCGAAAAATTGAGCGAATAAAATAGAGCAAATTGCGTTAATAGATAAAGAGTAGATAAAGCCTAACGCATAAACCATCACCAAAGCAGCACTCAGTATCCGTCTACGCCAAGCACCCAGCCCTAATGTGTTTCATTCTCGGGCGGTACTAGCACTGGTAAAACAAGAATTCCTTCATCCAATAACTCTCGTGTTTCTTCCGCTGTAGCGATGCCCCGAATACTGCGCACTGGGGCTTCATCATAATGAATACGTCGAGCTTCTTCTGGCAAACGTTCCCCCACGTCTTCCGCTTGCCGCGCCATCGTTGCCAATGCAGTAAAAAGCGACTTTACTATCTCGGCGTCTCCTTCCACAGCATGCTGACGTTCTGGCTCCTGCTCCTGACTCACAGACGCCGTCGTTAACTTTGCTGGCGCTGGCGAAACAGCATCGCCTTGTTGGGAAGTTGTCGTCTGTTCAACGTCTACATCACGCCGCCCAGCCGAGCTGCGCCGCACGTGGGGACCTGAAGGCAATCGGGTTATCGCGTCTGACTGACAAACCCCGCATTGCACAAAACGCTTGGCCATCTGCGCATGAAACACCTCATTTGATGCAAACCAGCCCTCAAAATGATGTCCGTTATTACATAAAAGATTGAGAACGATCATGGTAAGAAAATTGATTACAATTTTTAATAAAGAACAATAGGAATAGAGAAGAAATCGCCATGAATGACTAAGCTAAATTGCAATGTAGCAGATAAAATTTCAGGACAACTCAACCTGCTGTCGCAAAGAAAGCCCGATGAAAAAATGCTTCACTTGGTTTATTTAGCACAATAACGAACAACAAGCCCCGCTGTATTTAAAACTAGCTGGGCACCGGCAGGCGAATACTGAATACAGTACTAATGCCTTCACTGACATTTACCCCGACACGCCCCCCGTGCTTTTCAGCCGTCACCCGAACAAAATAGAGACCTAAACCACTACCGCCAGCGATTGATATCAGCTCATCGGACTGATTAAATCGCTGGAATAAGCGCCCTTGTTTTTCAAGGGATATGCCAGGCCCATGATCCATCACGGCAATCGTTGCCTCTTGTTCAGTTACCGTTAATGTCAGTGTAACGACAGAACCCTGCGGGGCATATTTAATCGCATTTAAAATCAGATTCAATACTGCCCGATGTAACAGACTAAAGTCACCAAGTATCCAGATGGACTCAGTTGAAATATGTCGAATCACCTTGACCTGACATCGCTCAGCAAGTTGAAATGCATCATCTGCAGCCTGATGGGCAACCGCAGTCAAATCGACTTCCTCAAACTGCTGGCTATCCAGCATTTCTGCTCGCGAAGTATGTAAAAAATCTTCAGCCAGCTTGAGTGCTTTCGCTAACGACGCATTCAGATTTTTCTTTAATGCATCGCCATCACTTGTCGCACCATCAAGTTGCATCAGTGCTTGAGCTAACGGAGCACGAATATCATGTGAAATAAAAGCCAATGTTTCCTTACGCGCTTCTTGCAATTTTGCAAGCTGACTCTCCGCTTGCTGAATCTGAAAAATGCGGGCTTGCATCTGATCCCCCCTGACTAGGCTTGTCAGTGCAGGACCGCCGCCCAAACCCAACCCCACTCTTGCCGTTTGCCCCAAGCGATGCAACTCATGATCTAAAAATCGATTGGCAGACTCCAGCTTGCGCCAACTCCAAATGGGATAAGCAATAAGAATAGGCAGTAGCGCACCTGTTGGCGGAAGCCAACGATTTAACCCATGAGGCAAAGACATCGTGATAATCAACACAATGAAAAACCAAGCAACCATACTAAGCAACCCACGTCTTGGAGAGACGCCAGATAGCCAGGATAAAGGAGTGATAGACAAAAGGACACAAACAAGCCAACCGATCCAATCAGGCACACGAGAAACTAGCGCGTGATTGCGTATGGAAGTCAATGCATTAGCATGAAACTCTATGCCAGACATATGCCGTCCTAAACCAGACATAGCCGTAGGGAACTGATCTCCCATACCTGCCGCTGTGGCTCCGACTAATACTGTCTTGTTTTTAAATGTGCCCGGCGAAAAATTACCCTGTAAAACATGCGCATAAGATACGGCAGGTACGCTTCCAGGCGGGCCAAAAAACTTGATGCGCCGTGGGTCTTTTTGAAAAAATGGAGGTCGTTGTGCTTGATCTTCAGTGATCGCTTGTTCAGCTTGAGATAAGTCACGCTGCAGGTCAGGTGAGGAAAAGTTTCCAACACGTAAAACTGCGGAAGAAAAATGTGGCCATATCGATGCGCCTGATCCGGTGAATAAATAAATGCCTCTTGCCAGGCCATCTTCATCCAGCGGCACATGAGCATTGCCAATACCTGCTGCCCATTTTGCCAAAGCAGGCAAAGGCAACGACTCCATGATCTGGTTACTGTTTTGATTCTTTTCAAAAAAGACGGGCAGCACCACATTGCCTGCACTACGAATTGCGGAGGCTAACGCCAAATCAGCAGAGGGGTCATCAAGACTGGGCTCGGAGAAAATAACATCCAATGCAATCACCGCTGCACCGTCGCTTTTCAACCGGTTAACAACTGCCGCATGCAGGTGTCTGGACCATGGCCACCGCCCCAGCTGTACCAGGCTTTCTTCGTCAATACCAACGATGACAAGATCAGCAGGCACTGTTTGCCGATACAGCTTTTGTCCTACGTCGTACACCAAATCGTCCCATCTGCTCAATACACCGCTAATACTCACTACAAGCGAAGTAATCAGCAGGATAAGCAAGGCAGAAAGGCGATCAGACATACTTGGTTAGCAAAAATTTCCCCTCAACTTGTTGCTAGTTTTAAATAGGGGCACGACTTGAAAAAACACCTCAGTTTAGTTGTCAATCGCCTAGACAACTACAGTGCTAACAAAGGTATTGCAAGCAGCAACATTTTCCAGCGAAGATTAGGCACATCGATGGCTTGAGTCGCAAAAGGACCTGCTGTCCCATCAGCCTCAACCATTCGTATTGACAAAAATTGCTTACCCGCTGGCGGAGTCGGAAGGCGAACGTTGCCATCCTGACTTTTCCCCTGCCAGTGAATCTGACTGCGCTCTTTATCAGCCGTAATAGCAATGTCATAAATTAACCCCTCAGCGGGCTTCGGCAAAGCCAAGCTCATTTGATTACCGTCAAAAGTAATCGCAGACTGCGCTACCTCGGATACTTTCGGCAACGGTTTGAAAGTAAATTTAATCGTCTCTTGAAACGGCCCTTGGTCATTTGATGAAATGCTGGCTATCCGCAAAAAATAGTTGCCTGGCTCTAACGGCTTATCCAGCTTGATTTTTCGTTCAGTGACTGTCGCTTGTAAAAGCTTGTCTTTGAACTCCACATCCCGTGCCAGCTCGACACGATACGCTTGGACATCCGTCATCTCACTCCAATGAATTTCAGGTAACGCCGTACGAACAGTTCCAGCTTGGGGCGGCGCTAAAACCAGCGGCGGGAAAGGTCTGGCATCGAGCTCAAAAGCATGCAACGCATCTTTTCCTTGCAAGCCATTGACATCGACAGCTCTTGCGCGCAATAGATATTTACCATCAGGTAAATCGGCAAAAGATAACCGGGGCGATGTGTTTACTTTCTCGAGAAGCACATGATCAAAACTTTTATTCGATGCAATTTGTCCAAACCAGCTCACGGCGCCTGATTGCATAGGCAATTCAAACCGCATCGGCAACCGATCAAGAAAGGTCGGCAATGCGCTGACATTGGGTTCTGCCAGCAACGCTATCGGAGGCTTAGGAGGCTGCCCGCGCTTGGCTAAACTGCCGTATCCGCGCTCGACAGCAAACTCTTTATTCGCCGCACTCAAGCCAACGCTGCCTTCTAGCGTTTCTTCCCGGGTAATACTTTCTTCAACCGATACCCGAAATTGCGTCCCCCTGACGGCAGCAACCGCAGAAGGTGTAGTAATTTGCATTCTATTTTTTGACCCATGCCTTGGGTTTGCTGTCACCTCGATTCGCCCTTGATGCAAACGCAAGCCAGTATCTACCATCACACCATCAGCATAGACACTCACCCTATCAAGCCGCATTGATGACGATGGCTGCATAACCACTATTGAACCATCAGCAAAGCGCAAGGTGGCGCTACTATTATTCGATACCTGAATTTCAGCTCCGGCACCAAGCTGATTACCAACCTGCAGCACGCGAGCGGTGCTATTTGTCTCAAGAACCTGCACACTACCTGAAACAGCAATAACCTCTGCAAACGCCATGCGCTGCTTTAGCATGGCAAGGGGAATGCGCAATGGCTCCCCGGGCAACAGCTTGTTTGGATCGCTCAGCTTATTTATAACTCGCAATGCCGGCCACTGCTGCGGATTTTTTAAATACCGTTGAGATACATTAATTAATGTATCTCCAGCGCGCACTTTATATTGCCAAATGGCGGTATCACCAGCCTCGGCATTCGTTCCTGGCGCAGCAGAAGCATCAAAAAATGCAGCGTTTAGCAAGAGCCCGCTCATCCATATCAGGCATTGCAACGTTATTTTTTTCATGGTGCACTGACCAAGTCTCTATCCACACGCTCTAACCGATAACCCTGATGATAAACAGAAGTCAAACGCCAGCCATTTTCAGCAGTGAGTTGCAGTTTATTTCTTAAACGGCTGATATGAACATCTACTGTTCGTGTATCCAAATCTGCACTTGATCCCCATACCACCTGCATTAAATGGGCGCGTGACATCAAAGCACCTATGTTTTGAAAAAAATAGATCGCAAGTTCACTTTCTTTCACCGTCAAGCTCACTAGCTCGCCCGACTCACCACCTAACTTGAACTGGCGATTACAAAAACTGACCCACAAGTTGCCAAAACCTTGATCCGCTTGGCGCAAAATCAAGTGGCGGCGAAGCAATGCAGCCACTCGCGCGAGGAAAATCTGCTGGGCAGGTGGTTTAACTATGTAATCATCAGCCCCCATCCCAAGCGCTTTAACGATATGGTTCTCAGTATCCCGCCCAGTTAAAAAAATCACCGGCGTTTGGACACCCATAAGCTTGAGATGTTGCATCACTTCCAGACCATCCATGTCCGGCAATAGCCAATCAAAAATCAGCAAGTCATACCGTGCGTCGTGCAGAGCTTGTAAAAACGTGTGCCCTGTACTAAACCACGCAACGGTATAACCTGCCTGCTCTAGCCAGGAAATGACAAGATCAGCAAAACTTTTATCGTCTTCAAGAACTGCAATTCTCAATGACATATTTAATCAAGCTTAAACCTTGGCAAGTTCTGCTTCGATTGCTTCAATAAGCTTTGCTGCATCTGGCGCAGTATCCGGCGCAAAACGTCGAACCACATTGCCTTTGCGATCAATCAAGAATTTTTCAAAATTCCAGACAACTTCAGGTTTGGCTGTGGGCTCCATCTTATAGCCGCGCAACATGGTTTCCATACCAGCTCGATCTTCTGTTTCTGGCTTGGCGGATGTCAAATGCCGGTACAAGGGATGCTTCCCTTCGCCTGTCACAGGGATCTTGCTATACAAAGGAAACTTGACATCGTAAGAAGTCTGACAAAACTGCTGAATTTCAGCATCGCTGCCTGGCTCTTGCGCGCCAAAGTCGTTTGCAGGAAAGCCTAGGACAGAAAAATTCTTACTCTGGTAAGTTTGATGCAACTTTTCCAAACCCGCGTATTGGGGCGTGAACCCGCATTTGGAGGCAACATTAACGACTAGCAGCACCTTGCCTTGATGCTCATTCAGCGTTACATCGCTGCCGTCAATTTTCTTGAGGGGAATGTCGTATAAAGATACAGTCATGTGGATAATTCCAATCAGTGTCATAGGAATTTCGCAGTTTCCCACAGAAAACACGAAAAACCCATTTCAGCAGGGTTTGGTGCCCGGGACCGGAATCGAACCGGTACAGCTTGCGCCGAGGGATTTTAAGTCCCTTGTGTCTACCAATTTCACCACCCGGGCATACATTAAATGCCTTGTAACCGCAGGGAACTCCCAACAGAACACTGGAGGCGCGACCCGGAATC
>DIUK01000150.1 GCA_002422995.1 Rhodocyclaceae bacterium UBA6160 | reverse complement strand
CATTGATGCCCATCATGGCGTAGGCAATATCCGCGTCCAGACGGCCATACACAGGATCGCCCCAGCCCACCGGCACGCCGCGCGCGATCACAGAAATTTTTGCGCCCACCGAATCACCCGACTTTCTCAGGGCGTCCATGTAATTTTCCAATTCCGGCACGATGCCAGCGTTCGGCGCAAAAAACGGATTCCCATCAATCGCCGTTTCATTTTCCCAGGGAATCGCAATATCACCCAACTGCGCCATCCAGCCACGCACGCTCACGCCATAACGTTCCAGCAACCATTTTCGCGCTACCGCCCCGGCCGCCACGCGCACCGCCGTTTCACGCGCGGAGGAACGTCCGCCACCACGATAATCGCGGATGCCGTACTTTTGCCAATAGGTGTAATCCGCATGCCCCGGGCGAAAGCTCGCCGCGATATTGCCGTAATCCTTGCTGCGCTGATCTTCATTGCGAATCAGCAAGGCAATCGGCGTGCCCGTCGTGCGCCCTTCAAACACACCGGAGAGAATTTCCACCGAGTCTGATTCGCGCCGTTGCGTGACGTGCCGTGACATACCGGGCTTGCGACGATCCAATTCGATCTGAATATCCGCTGCAGAAATTTCCAGCCCCGGTGGACAACCATCAATCACACAACCCAACGCCGGGCCGTGCGACTCGCCAAAGGAAGTAACGCAAAAAAGAGAACCAAAGCTATTGCCAGACATGATGGAGGTAATCCTGAAAGCAAGAAAAAGGCCGAAAATCAGCAGACTTGAAGTCTACCATGTGACTAAAGCGGTTCAGCCCTGCGATATAGGTGTCTAAAAGCCACTCTCTGAGCTTACCTGACGCATTAAGCGCCGTCTCACCAGCGCCGACTTTTATATTTGCTTAAAAAAATGACTTAAAAATCACTCGCCAGCTTATGCCTTCAACGCACGACGCAAAATCTTGCCTACATTTGATTTAGGCAACTCGCTACGAAATTCAATCAGATGAGGCACTTTGTATGCAACCAAGGATAGTCGGCAATGCGCGATCAGTTCTTCTGCAGTGAGCGCCGGATCCCGCTTGACAACAAAGGCCTTGACCGCCTCACCGGAGTGTTCGCTAGGCACCCCAATCACAGCCACCTCCAGCACCCCGGGATGCATGGCAAGCACATCCTCAATCTCGTTTGGAAAGGCCTTAAAGCCTGAAACCACAATCAAGTCTTTTTTGCGATCGACAATACGAACGAAGCCCTTTTGATCCACCGTCGCAATATCGCCCGTACGCAAAAAACCATCAGGCATCATCACTTTTTTCGTCTCTTCCGGCCGGTTCCAATAGCCGGCCATCACTTGTGGTCCTTTAACGCACAGCTCACCGGCCTCACCCAAAGGCAGATCGTTGCCCGCGTCATCGCGAATCGCAATATCAGTTGAAGGCAAAGGCAGTCCAATAGACCCGTTAAATTCCTCCAAACCCAAAGGGTTAATGCAAACTGCTGGCGAAGTCTCTGTAAGACCATAAGCCTCAATCAACGCGACGTTGGTTGCTTCTTGCCAACGCTTGGCTACTGCTTTTTGTACAGCCATGCCGCCACCCAATGCAATTTTCAAATGCGTAAAATCGAGCTCAAGAAACCTGGCGTGGTTCAACAAGGCGTTAAACAAGGTGTTGACGCCTGTGATTGCCGTAAAAGGATAGCGTGCTAAGGTTTTCACAAACGCAGGTATATCTCGCGGATTAACAATCAACACATTGGCCGCACCAAGCGCAACGAAAGTAAGGCAATTAGCTGTTAACGCAAACACGTGATAGAGCGGCAAAGCCGTAATGACAATTTGCTGCCCATCACCTAAATAAGGCTTTATCCAAGACTTGGCCTGCAATAAATTTGCGACCAGATTGCCATGCGTCAGCATAGCTCCCTTGGAAACACCTGTGGTTCCACCGGTATATTGCAAAAAAGCAAGATCACCATGAGAAAGCGTTGCTGGTACAGAAGCTAGTTGAAATTTAGCCGCTTTACTCAATGCATCAGGCAAGCTGACAGCATTTGGCAAATGCCAGACAGGTACCATTTTTTTGATTCGCTTAACAGCAAAGTTAACAGCCCAACCTTTGATCGAACCCAGCATGTCTCCCAATTGCGTTGTGAGAATATGCTTCACTGGTGCACGAACAAGCGCAGCTTGCAGCACATGGGCAAAGTTTTCAAGGATTACGATCGCTTTGGCGCCGGCATCATTAATCTGATACTCAAGCTCAGCAGCAGTGTACAAAGGGTTGCAATTCACCACCACACACCCTGCACGCAACACCCCAAACAAACAAACCGGATACTGCAACACATTGGGCATCATCAAAACCACACGATCGCCTTTTTGCAAACCTAAATCATGTTGCAGATAGGCAGAAAAATTGCGCGAGAGCTGATCAAGCGCTCGATACGTCATGTTACATCCCATGCAGATGAATGCTGTTCGCTCAGGATACAAGCGGACAGACTCATCCAGTATGTCAATCAATGAAGCATAAGGGCTTGCGTCAATCTCAGCGGGTACATCAGTGGGATAACTCTTTAGCCATATCCGCTCCATGCCTCTCTCCTTGATAGCTCAGCCAAGCCCTGATTTATTTTTTTAATCAGCTCAAGCCGTTTGCAATCAAGTGTAGAAAATACATAAAGAAGCTGGCTTGGAGCTTCTGATTGTCTCCTAATCAGCCTTTTCCTCAGGCCAATTACGAATATAGGCTTTGAGCATTTTGTTTTCAAAACTCTGCTCTTCCAACACCGCTTTGGCAACATCGTGAAAAGAGACAACCCCCATGAGAGTGCCACCATCCATGACAGGCAAATAACGTTGATGATGCTCAACCATCACACGTCTTAATTCATCCATTTCCATCTCTGGCGTAGCGCAAAAAGGCTTGGCAACCATCACTTGAGCAACAGTAACATCCTGCCATTGAGCACCATGCGCATGAACAGCATTCAACACTTCTCGGAATGTCAGCATCCCCGCCATTTTGCCTTGCGCAAAGCACACCAGAGAGCCAACATCTTGCTCGGTCATAATGGCAATGGCTTCACCTAACAGGCGCTCCGGTGCAATGGTGTAAAGCACTGTGCCTTTAATGGCAAGAATTTCTTGTACTTGCATTGCCCTCTCCTCCTACCTGATCAACCCAGATATTATTTTTTCGCTTGAATAGCTAGTGCAAAACAGACTTAACGTTCCAGCATGGACAACTTACCTGGTACTTTCAGCCATTCATCCGCATCTGCCGGTGGTGCTTTGCGTTGCATAATCACAGGCCATATTTTTGCAAGCTCTGCATTGAGTTGCACTAATTGCGCTTGCTCAGCAGGCACATCATCCTCAGCAAAAATAGCTTCTGCCGGACACTCTGCAACACATAATGTGCAATCAATGCACTCCTCAGGATCAATCACTAAAAAATTAGCCCCCTCATGGAAACAATCCACAGGGCAAACATCGACACAATCTGTATATTTACACTTAATACATGCTTCGGTTACAACATAGGTCATAATTCATCACTCCAGTTTGAATGCTAACTGTATCATTGCGCAGCCTCTTTGGGATAGATAGCGCCTGATATAGCATAATTTTTTTGCTGGTATTTCTGCCAAATCTCCTGTTGTATTCTGCTATCCTTACCCACTTCACCTGTAGATATTCAAGGATTTTCATGAGCGAACATATTACCCATGTCACTGACAGCACATTCAAAGATGAAGTGCTTGATGCTTCACTACCCACACTGGTTGATTTTTGGGCTGATTGGTGCGGTCCTTGCAAAATGATTGCACCTATCCTAGAAGAAACTGCCAAAGACTATGCAGGCAAACTTCGCATTGTAAAAATCAACATTGATGACAACCCAAAAACCCCAGGTGAGTTCGGCATTCGCGGCATTCCAACGCTACTTTTATTCAAAGCTGGTGCTGTAGAAGCCCAAAAAGTAGGCGCATTGTCTAAATCCCAGCTCACAGCCTTTATTGACAACCATCTTTGATCTCGCTACATTGCGATCTGTGGTTGAGTAGTTTTAACCACAGATCAGCGTAACCCGCACTTGCCCTCGCTATCTCCCCGGTAGCCATAGAATTGTTGGGTTTATAGAACCAAATACCACCGTATCTAGTATCTAAGCCCCCC
>DIUK01000125.1 GCA_002422995.1 Rhodocyclaceae bacterium UBA6160 | reverse complement strand
GCGTCAAGGAAGCCGCGCTCTGGTCGCTGGCCTGGTTCAGCCTGGCGCTGACTTTCAACGCCGGTTTGTGGTGGTATCTGAACGGCACGGCGGGTGCGGAGGTCGCCGACCAGAAGGCGCTGGAATTTCTCACCGGCTATTTGATCGAGAAGTCGCTGTCGGTGGATAACGTGTTTATTTTCCTGCTGATCTTCTCGTCCTTCCACGTTCCCGCTGAATACCAGCGCCGGGTACTCATTTACGGTGTGCTGGGCGCCATCCTGATGCGCGCCATCATGATCCTGGCCGGGGCCTGGGTGGTACGTGAATTTTCCTGGGTGCTCTACCTCTTTGGTGCCTTTCTGGTCATTACCGGCATGCGCATGCTGGTCATGGCGGAAAAAACGCCAGACCTGGAAAAGAACCCGGTATTGAAGTTCGCACGTCGGCATTTGCGCATTTCGGATGATTATCACGGGGAAAAATTTTCCGTGGTGAAAAACGGCGTGCGATATTTCACGCCGCTGTTCCTGGTGCTGATCCTGATCGAAGTTACCGACCTGGTGTTCGCGGTGGACTCCATTCCGGCCATTTTTGCCATTACCACTGATCCTTTCATTGTCTTCACCTCCAACATCTTCGCCATCATGGGCTTGCGGGCGCTGTACTTTCTGCTGGCCGACGTAGCGGACCGTTTCCATCTGCTGAAATACGGCCTGGCCATGGTGCTCACTTTCATTGGTGCCAAAATGCTTATCATGCCGTGGTATCACGTGCCGGTGGGGGCTTCGCTGACCATTGTTGCCGTCTTGATCGGGGCAAGCGTTGTCGCCAGCCTGATTGCCACGCGCAAGAAACCTTCGCTTTGATTTTTTCTGCCCAAGAGTCGGACCAACCTGCTGGTACCAAGGAGTAACACGGATGTCCGTCGCAATTTCGCATCTCAGCCGCCGTTTGGCGCCCTGGCTGGCCTTGGCTGGGTTGGCACTGCTTGCCTTTCTGGTGCTGGCACCGTTCCTCGCGCCGCTGGCCTGGGCCGGGGTGCTGGCCTATGCTTCCTGGCCACTGGTTGAGCAGATACGCGAGCGTTGCGGTGGGCGCGATACCCTGGCTGCCAGTTTGGCGACACTGCTTGCGGCACTGACCCTGTTCGCTCCGCTGATCTGGTTAGTCTGGCTGGCGCAGCAGGAAGTCGGGCGAATTTATCCGGTTATGCAAGCCTTCGTGGCCGCCCCGCCGGAGTTGCCCGACTGGCTGGGCGGCTTGCCTTGGTTGGGTGACTGGCTGGCGCAGCAACGGGCGCAACTGCTGGCCGATCCTCAAGGCGTGACCATTGCGGTGAAGGCTTGGCTTGCGGCACATGTCAGTGATGCGGCAGCCATGGCGGGAGGGGTGGGTAGAAATTTGGCCAAGCTAGTACTGGTGCTGATGATCTTGTTCTTTTTCTACCGCGACGGCGCGCGGATCGTGCGTGAGTTAAGGCATGTCCTGGCGCGTTTCATCGGCCCCAGTGCACATGATTATCTCGCGGCGGCTGGAAGCACTGCACGTGCTGTGGTCTATGGCATCCTGCTTACCGCTTTGGTGCAGGGAGTCATTGCCGGGGTTGGTTATTGGGTGGCGGGATTGGCTTCGCCAGTGACGCTGGGTGTGCTGACGGCTTTGTTCGCACTGATTCCCTTCGGCACACCCTTGGTGTGGGGATGTGCAGGTATCTGGCTCTTGTTCCAGGGTGAGACGGGGGCAGCCATCGGCACCTGGCTCTGGGGTGCAGCGGTGGTGAGCCAGATCGATAACGTGTTGCGTCCGCTGTTCATCAGCAATGTCGGTGCGATTCCCTTCCTCCTGGTACTGTTCGGCGTGCTGGGTGGAATCCTCGCTTTTGGCCTGATCGGATTGTTCGGTGGCCCGATTGTCCTGGCGGTGGTGTGGGCGGTATGGCGTGAATGGGCAGCGCATCTGGACGACGACGATGCCGAGGCGATGCCATGACCGTTACTGCCAAACCCAATCCGCTGGCTGAGCTGCTGGTTACCCTGATCATCCCCTCGCTGATTCTGATGAAGCTCAGTGGCCCAGATAGCCTAGGCGCGGTCAATGCGCTGCTGCTGGCGCTGGCTTTCCCATTGTTCTGGGGCGCGCGGGATTTGTTTGTTCGGCGCAAGCTCAATTTGTTCGCTGCGCTGGGGCTGCTCAACATCCTGCTCACTGGCGGTATCGGCCTGCTGCAAATGGATACGCAATGGCTAGCCATCAAGGAGGCGGCCATCCCTGGATTGATAGGTCTGGGAACGGTTGTCTCTGCCCATACCCGCTACCCGCTGGTGCGGATAGTATTGTTCAGCGAGTCTCTGATGAATGTCGAGCGAATACAGCAGCGCTTGAGTCAGCGCGGTAATAGTGCGGTTTTTGACGCCCGTTTGAAGGTCGCTACATGGATGCTGGGCGGCTCTTTTTTCTTTTCTGCAGTGATGAACTACACCCTTGCTATTTGGATCGTCGTTAGCCCGGCCGGTACGACGGCGTTTAATGAGGAACTGGGACGTTTGACTCTGCTGAGTTATCCCATGATTGCGCTGCCCTCGATGCTGATCATGGTAGCAGTGCTGTATTACATGGCACGCTCGATCCGCGAACTCGCCGGACTGAAACTCGCTGAGGCGCTCAAGCGCTGAAGCAGTGGAACCTTTATGTGTTCTCTTTTTAATCTGATGAAAGGACAGCAAGCATGAACAAGAAAACTGAACGAGATGTGGAAAAGATCTACCCCTTGCCGGCATTCATTGCGAAATTGCGGCGCTTGGCCGATTCGCTTGAACAAGGCGAACGCTTTGAAATCCAGATTGCAGGTGAAAAAATCTTGGTTCCCGTGCGGGCAATCTGCACTATCGAGCACGAAAGAGAGGGCGACGCAGAGGAAATTGAGTTCCAAATCAAATGGTCGAACGCGCAGTAAGTCTGTTCGGCATCATCAGTCAAGCGATGGGCTATAGATAATGAATGCTCAGCAGCCATGTTTTCTTCACTAGCACGAACTTTTCGGATACGGGTCATGAACTCTGAACAACAGAAATCCATCCTTGCTATCGCTCTTTATGCTGCTTTTGCCGATGGCGCCAAGGATGACCGCGAGCGCGAACAGATACGCCAATTGGCCGCATCGCTCGCTAATGAAAATGGCGCACCCGACTTGGCACGGCTCTACCAGGATGTGCTGCTCAAGCGCATCAGCCTGGATGTGGCTGCCGCCATGTTGCAAGACCCCGGCGAGCGCCAGTTGGCTTACGAAATGGCGGTGTGCGTGTGTGATGCCGACGGTCGCCAGAGCGAAGCCGAGCGGCGCTTTCTGGATGAGTTGAAAGCTCTGTTGAAGCTTGATATGGGGCAGGTCGCAACCTTCGAGAGAGAAGCTGACGCCATCGTTGATCTGGGCGAGGCGGCAGCGCCTGCTAGGGTGATAGGTGCCGCTGCTGTTGCTTCGCCCGGTGCAGTGGTAGCGGCCCAGCCGAATGCGACCGAGGCGGAATTGGACAAGTCCATCCTTAACTATGCCTTGATGAATGGCGGGCTGGAACTACTGCCGCAATCCTGGGCATCGATGGCCATCATTCCATTACAAATCAAGATGGTCTATGGTATCGGCAAGGCCCATGGTGTCAGTCTTGACCAGGGACATATCAAGGAGTTTATCGCCGCCGCCGGGGTAGGTCTCACCTCGCAATATCTCGAACAGTTCGGCCGCAAGCTGCTGGGCGGCCTGCTTGGCCGCGCAGCAGGCAAAACCTTCGGCAAGGCGGGAAGTGCTGCCACCGGTATGGCATTGTCGTTTGCTACCACCTACGCCTTGGGACAGCTTGCCAAGCGCTATTACGCGAGTGGACGGACGATGAATACAACAATGCTGAAAGACACCTTCCAGAACCTGCTCGGCCCAGCCAAAGAGATGCAGACACAGTATTTGCCGCAGATTCAGCAGCAGGCGGGCACGCTTGACATGGGCCGGGTTATGGCCATGGTGCGCGGGGTGTAAGTGACCATGCGGATATTTTCCTCGCTCTACCGGCGTACGATGGCTTGGTCGCGACACCGTCACGCGCCCTGGTATCTGGGCGCAGTGAGTTTTACGGAATCGTCGTTCTTTCCCCTTCCGCCGGACGTAATGCTTGCACCCATGAGCCTTGCTAATCCGGCTAAGGCTTGGCGTTTCGCCCTGCTGACCACGCTGGCCTCGGTGGCTGGCGGCCTGTTCGGTTATGCCATTGGTTATTTCGCTTTTGATTTGATTGAGCCCTGGTTAAGCGAGTCTCGTTATTGGGCGGCGTACCAGACTTCGGAGGCCTGGTTTAAAAAGTGGGGCTTCTGGGCGATTTTCGTCGCTGGGTTCTCGCCAATTCCCTACAAGGTGTTTACCATCGCTGCCGGGGCGTTGTCGATGGCGTTGCTGCCATTCGTGCTCGCTTCCATCATCGGCCGCGGACTGCGTTTCTTTCTGGTTGCCGGGCTGATGAAATGGGGTGGAGCGCGCATGGAGGCGCTGCTTCATCGCTACGTTGATCGCTTGGGATGGGCCACTGTCGCTCTGGTTGTGATTGGAGCGTTGCTCTACCAGCAGACAGGTGCGCCATGACCGTGCCGCCTAGAAGAAACCATAACGGAGAGCGTCAGCAAGTTCCTCATTTGGCGGTCTACCAAGGTAACGTCGCGCTGTAGGTGGCGGTATTTGATTTTTCTGCCACTATCGTGAGTTTTCTAGCGAACTTTCTCTTCATGCCACTATGCCTGGCCGCGATTTGATGCATGGTTGAATGGGGCGCGATGACCATGCACGAACCCTTTATGGAACTCACCCTGCTGCTCCCCCTCGGGCTGCGCTAGTATGTGCAGCACTTGTGCCGCATCGGAACGGTGGCTCTCGCCAAAGAGGGCGCTTCCTGATATTGTCAGCCGGGCGCTGATTGAAAATCTGCGCTGCGGAGATAAAGCTTTGACTGAAAGGGACTGAAAAAATGAAATTTGTAAATCTGGGAAAAAGTGATCTGCGTGTGACTTCGGTTTGCTTGGGGACGATGACTTTCGGCCAGCAAAACAGCGAGGCCGAGGCGCATGAACAACTGGACTATGCATTTGCCCAAGGCATCAACTTTATTGACACCGCTGAAATGTATCCGGTGCCGCCCAAGGCGGAAACCACCGGTGCAACGGAGCGCATCATCGGCACCTGGTTGAAGCATCAGGCACGGGATCGTGTGGTGCTGGCTACCAAGGCGGCGGGTGCCGGGCGGATAGACTGGATTCGCGATGGAACTCTTACATTCGACCGCAAGAATCTGCGCGCGGCGGTTGAAAGTTCTTTGGCGCGTTTGCAAACAGACTATATCGATCTTTACCAGTTGCATTGGCCGGATCGCAATGTGCCGACTTTTGGTCAATACCAGTTTGAGCCGGAAAAAGAGCGCGCTTTTGTGTCGTTTCTGGAAACTCTGCAAGCGCTTGACGAATTGGTGAAGGAAGGCAAAATTCGCCATATCGGTTTATCCAACGAAACACCGTGGGGCGTGATGCAGTTTTTGCAGACAGCACAAGCGCATGGCTTGCCACGCATCGTGTCGATTCAAAATGCCTACAGCTTGCTTAACAGGACGTGGGAGCTGGGTCTGGCAGAAACCGGCTATCGTGAGCAGGTGTCGTTGCTGGCGTATTCGCCCTTGGCGTTTGGTTTTTTGTCGGGCAAGTATTTGGCTGATCCCAAGGCGTTGGGCCGGGCAACCTTGTTTGGCGCTTTTGCACAGCGGTACACGAAAGTTAACGTGTCCTTGGCGGTTGCTGCCTATGTTGAGCTGGCTCGCCGTTACAACATGACGCCGGTGCAGCTGGCGCTGTCTTTTGTGGCTTCGCGCTGGTGTGTCGGCAGCACAATTATTGGTGCAACAAGCTTGGCACAGCTAAAAGAAAATATTGCGGCCTGTGCGCTACCGTTGGCAGAAGAGGTATTGCAGGAAATTGAAGCGCTGCATTTGCGCTATACGAATCCGGCACCATAAATATTACGCCGGGGCGTGAGCCAGCAGTATCGGGTGCAAGGGGGCCAGGCGCTGCCATTGTTGATGTGTTGCACTGGCTGAAATATGGTTTTCCAACGCGTCCCCCGAGAGTGCGCGCAAGGCATTGAATGTTCGTTCGAGTAGCCATGGCTGGGGCAGCATAGGGCCGAAAAAAACCACTTTGCCATGATTGAAGATGAGCAGCGTAGGGAAGTTTTCAATATCCATATCCGCGCCCCCGTCGATGCTGCTCAGCTCATCGGCGGCATCTTCAATATCAATCCAGCGAAATGCGGTATCTGTAAACTGCTGCGCTACCGCATTAAAGCCTGCGCGATAGTCGCGACAGGTGCCGCACCAATCGGCGCATAAGCAGGCCACCAAAAAATCTGGCGAAGGTGTTGGGTTGGACGTAGCAGGAGACACTCGTTATTGGTTATTGCACAGGTGGCGGGTTTCCCTAATGGGTTGATTTTACCGTGCAACGTTGTTGTTGCGCTGTCCGCTTATCTTGCAGGTTATTGTTTCTCTACGCGTAGGGGCATAGAGATTTTATGTTTACAGAAAGTCCGGATTGATTGCAGCGCGCAGCACGATCTGCGGTTCACTTTCGCGTATTCGGCTGGAGAACCACCAGATACCCCCTTTTTTCATGGGCCAGTCGGCTTCTATACCGCCCAGCAGCAAGGCAGCGGTGCGCCCGAGCGTCGGCTGATGGCCAACAATCACGACTGCACCGGGGTCTGTTGGCCAATTGGCCGCCGTGAGGATATCTGCCACCGTAGCACCAACGCCGACTTTTTTTTCAATGTCGTAGGGTAGTTCCAGCGCGTTGGCTGTTTGCTGCGTGCGCTCAGCCGGGCTGACAAGAACGCGGCACTTGTGCGGTAAATTCCGGTGCAGCCAGTGTGCTACTTTTTTTGCCTGTTTCTCGCCACGCGGGGTTAGGCGGCGCTTATGGTCGGCTAGTGTTGGGGTGCCATCTTCTGCTTCGGCATGACGCCAGAGAATCAAATCCATTGCATTTTTCCAGTGTTCAGTTGCATCTCATAAGTATAGGCATTGAACATGACACGCATGTGACGACCTTTTGCAGTAAGCACTGTGGCTTAAATGTTTCCTATTGTTTTTTCAAGGTGCTGCAAAGCCAGCGGTAAGCCAGCCAGCAGTTGCGCGTGGTGTTTGCCGTGCCAGTGACCAATCAGGGTAACTGCTTGGCGTAGGGAGGTATCTTCCCCGGCATATGCCATAAGCCATTTTCCGGCTTGAGACAGATCGTTGAGCTGCCCTAGAGTTTCTTGCAAAGGTATGAGTTGAGACACTATCGGTTGCAGATTTTTCAATGTGGTGAGTGAGCTTAAAAAATCCAGGGCATAACGCAAACGCTTGATGGCAATGCGCAGCTCATGCAGCGATGTTGGATTTTCATAGTCTATGGCGCGTATGCGCCGTGAGACATTTTTGATTGTGCTGCGCAGACGTTTTGCAGCGAAGCGAGGTAGTTTTGTTGCGCTTGTTGTTGCTTTAGTTGTTGCGTTAGTTGTTGCGTTTTTTGTCGCGCTGGTTTCTTGCTGGTGCAGGGCTTGCAATGCGGTGAGCAAAGCATGGCCGTAGGCAGGGGAGTCAAGCAGCGCCATGGCTTGTTGGCGGGTATGTTGCCGTTGCTGATCTATGGCTGATAACAAGGACGCAAGCGGTGGTTTATCTTTGCTGCGCTGCTTGTGAGCCATCGCGGCAAGCACGGGGGCGGCAATCTCGGCGTACAGCACATCCAAATCGCGCACCTGGCCGAGCAGCGCCATAAGCGGAGTAAACGCATCCTTTAGTGTCGAGGTAAATCGGGTCGGCAGAAGGGGCGAAAAAATCCGCAGTGCGGCGCGCAACCGGCGCATGGCTACGCGCATCTGGTGAATGTATTCAGGATCTTCCGTATGTAATGCGCCGTAGTGGTTTTGCTGTAAATGCTCAAGGCAGGCCAGGGCGATGGTGCGAAAGGCCGCGAGCGGCGACAGAGAGGGCAGGATTGATATTTTGGTCGCTTTAACCGGTTGCCACGGGATGCCGCTGTGCAGCTGATATCCACGCTCAGCCTTGGAGCGCACGGCGGGTGTGAGCGCCAGGCTTTCCGTCAGCGGTAGTGCCAAATCAAAGAGCGCGTTTAGCGGGGCATGATCGAGTTCCAGTTCGACTTCTGAAATCTCCGTGCGTTCGTCCCCTGCAGTAATCCAGCCTCGATCAAGTGTGAGCAGCACGGCGCCGGGAGCGGCTGTAAAGCGCCAGGTCTGGCGTTGAAAACGGGTCTCGAAAATGGGGGCCAGCTGTGCCAAAAGGCGCGGATGTTGCAGCCATGTGCGTACCTTTTTTTCAGTGACGACAGAAAAATCAAACCGGCCTGCATAGGGCACTTCCCATTCCGGACGGCTGGCCAGGCCTGCGGCGGCAGTGCCTGCCAGTTTTACAGTTTGCAGCCAGTGTTTGCCATGACGGCGCAAGCGCAGGGCAATGCCGTAGCGGCGCAGGGCGAGGTCAGGCGTGTCGTAGTAAATGTTGTCCAACGTTTCTGTTTGGCGGTGCACAGCTTGTTTGAGCAACGGGTGGCGCAAAAAACGCCGTTGCTCTTTTTCAGCCAGCGTGAGTTTGAGCTCGACTTCTTTAGCCATGCTGCTCAGCAAACCACTGTAGCTTGTGATGCAGGGTAACTACAGTGCCCACAATGATCAGTGTGGGCGCGCGTAGTTGTGCGGCTGCGGCGAGTGTAGGTAAAGTTGCCAACGTGCCGGTGACGGTACGCTGGCTGGGCTGCGTGCCGTGCTGCACGATGGCGGCGGGCCACTCGGGTGGCAGGCCGTGCTCCATCAGCTTTTCGCATAGCACGGGCAGGCCCATGAGTCCCATGTAGATGACGACCGTCTGGTGACGACGAGCCAAGCCCGGCCAATCGAGATTCATGCTGCCGTCCTTGAGGTGTCCGGTGACAAAAACGCAGGCCTGGGCATGTTCGCGATGCGTGAGCGGAATGCCTGCATAGGCGGCAACACCGGCTGCTGCGGTGACGCCGGGCACGACTTCGAAGGGAATGCCATCCGTCGCCAGCGTTTCGACTTCTTCGCCGCCACGGCCAAAAATATATGGGTCGCCGCCTTTCAGACGGACGACGCGCTTTCCCTCTTGCGCTAGCCGTACCAGCAGATGATTGATTTCTTCCTGTGCCAACGCATGCTCCCCGCGCTGCTTGCCAGCATAGATGCGTTCTGCATCAGCGTGGGCGAGTTCAAGGATGGCCGGAGCCACCAGGTTGTCATACACGATGACATCGGCTTCCGTGATCAGACGAGCGGCTTTGCAGGTGAGCAGATCCGGGTCGCCGGGGCCGGCGCCGACCAGGTAAACCCATCCCGGCTGGGCGTGTGAGGACATTTTTTTCATGCCCGTATGCTATCAGCTCGGGCATATTCAGTAGCATGCAAGCCATGCAATAGTGCCTCGTTATAATTCTTCGTTCCTGCAGCGTCGATCGCCGTCTCACCAGCGCCGACTTTTTGCAAATTTAATGACAGGGTAAGCCCCATGATTCCTACGCTCGTTTTCGACATCGAAACCATTCCCGACGTTGCCGGGCTGCGTCTTTTGCACGAATTGCCAGAGACGCTGGCGGATAGCGAGGTGGCAGAATTCGCCATGCAGCGTCAGCGGGCAAAAAATGGCAGTGATTTTTTGCCATTGCATCTGCAACGCATTGCGGTTATTTCATGCGCTTTGCGTAGCGACGAAGGCTTTCGCGTGTGGTCACTGGCCGAGCCGAAATCAAATGAAGGCGAAATCATCCAGCGATTTTTCGATGGCGTGGAAAAATTCACCCCGCAATTGGTATCGTGGAATGGCGGTGGGTTTGATCTGCCCGTGCTGCATTATCGCGGTCTGATGCATAACGTTGCCGCGCCGCGTTACTGGGATATGGGCGAGGGCGATTACCGTGATTCGCGCGATTTCAAATGGAACAATTACATCAGCCGTTATCACTCGCGGCATCTGGACTTGATGGATTTGCTCGCCATGTATCAAGCGCGTGCTAATGCGCCGCTCGATCAACTGGCGCGATTGATGGGCCTGCCGGGCAAGCTGGGCATGGATGGCTCGGCCGTTTGGGGTGCATGGTGTGACGGGCGCATCGATGAAATTCGTGATTATTGCGAAACGGACGTGGTGAATACCTGGCTGGTTTTTCTGCGCTTTCAACTCATGCGCGGCCTGCTTACAAAAGCGGAGCATGAGGGTGAAATTGCGCTGGTAAAGTCGAGCCTCGCAGCTATTGATGCACCACACTGGCGTGAGTTTCTTGCGGTTTGGGCGGATTCTTCGCTTTGAGTTGATACTGGCGTTTATCGAGTGTTTTCCTATTCCTTGGGGTGATGTTTGCCATTTTCGAGCTTTCCGGCCTGCGCGATCATTTGACGCTGACGTATCTGCGGCAAACTATTCTGGCGCACGAAGTAGGTGGCCTGCTTATTTTTGTTGCGATATTTTTGCCGGGGAAAGATGAAAACAAAAGTTGCCGTGCGCATTTTTCATCAACTGGATGCCCGGCCAATAACCAGCGTGGTGCTGTTGCGAGTTTTCTTTCAAACGATCCCTGCACTCAATTACGCACTGGCAGGCATTCGGTTGCGGCGCTTGATCCCTTATTCGCTTGCGCCAACATGGCGCTGCGGCTGGCGGGCGTTTCCAGCGTGATGCGCCCCAGTTTTCCTGCACGAAAATCGGTGAGAAAAATCATCGCGGCTTTTTCCAGGTCGAGCGCCTTGCCACGCCTTTGCTGCACGCAACCGCGCTTGATTGCTACGGCTTCGAGAACGCCAACGCCATCCATGATGTCGGTATTAAAGCCATAACGTGCGGCAATCATCGGTGGATAATTCTTGAGCAAAAAATCGGCAAGAAATGTGGCGACATCCGAATCAATCACCGCGTTGCGGCCGATGGCATGGCAGGCCGCGAGCATGAAGCCATCGCTATCGTGCGTGATTTTTGGCCACATCAGGCCGGGTGTATCGGTGATGGTTGTGTGGCCGCCAAGATCTTGGCTCATCTGGGATTTGGTGACGGCGGGCTCATCACCGACAGCGGCTACGCGGCGTTTGAGCAAGGCATTCATCAGGGTGGATTTCCCCACATTGGGAATGCCCATGATCAGCATGCGCAACGGTTTGATGCCCGAATTGCGATGCGGTGCCAGCGTGCGGCACAACGCCGGCACGCGCGCGGCATCGCCTGGTTTTTTGCAGGCAATGGCGAAGGCCTTGACCCCGGGCTGCGCGTTGTAATAATCCAGCCAGGCGGCAGTGGCGATGGGGTCGGCCAGATCCGCCTTGTTAAGCAGCTTCAAGCAAGGGCGCTGGCGTTGCAGGCGCAGCTCGCGGATCATCGGGTTGCTGCTGGCTTCAGGCAGGCGAGCGTCGCACACTTCAATCACCACGTCGGTTGTGGCCAGGGTTTCTGCCGCTTTGCGGCGCGCAGACGTCATGTGGCCGGGGAACCATTGAATGCTCATGGCTTATTTATCCTGCGGTGCGAGGATGCGTATGGTTTCATCATTCAGCTGCACAACATCGCCCGCGCGCAGTTTGCGGCGGATGCGGGTTTCGACGGCATTGCCCACGCGTACCGCGCCCTCGCTGATCATGGCTTTGGCTGCGCCGCCCGAAGGGGCGAGTCCGATGAGCTTGAGCAGGACATTGAGCTCAATGAAGTCGCCTTGCAACGGGAAATCGTGAATGGCCAAAAGGGTGCTCCTGAATGAAACAAGGGCACGATTCTACTGCCTGGCGGGCTTGGCTCCGGGCTATTTGTTGACCAGTGCGTCTATGATGCGGCTCTGCTAGCAGAATTGTTTTGCTGCAAAACATCGTCAAGTCTTGTTTTCACACGGGAACTCATCATGACTCAGATTGTGCAATCTTCAGGGCAAAAGACTGTAGGCCGCTTTGCCTTATGGCAGTTGGGCTTTCGTCCGTTTTATCTGCTGGCCAGCTTGTTCAGCGCGTTGAGTGTGCTGCTTTGGGCGGCGCAGTTTTTCGGTTATTTGCCATTTGCTTATGTGCCAGGCCCATTGTGGCATGGGCATGAAATGCTGTTTGGCTACACGCTGGCCGTGGTCGCGGGCTTTTTGCTCACTGCCGT
>DIUK01000026.1 GCA_002422995.1 Rhodocyclaceae bacterium UBA6160 | reverse complement strand
GCAAGACCAAAAAAGGCACCTTCGGGTGCCTTTTTTGTTGGGTTTTTTAAGTCCGCCGCAAGCCGCTTAATTGGCTAATCCATTGGTTAATTAAGCGGTTAATCCATTGGCCGATCCATTGGCTAATCCATTTGCTAACCCATCGGTTAATCAGTTCGTTAATCAATCGGCTAATCGGCCGGTCAGCGATGCATCAATGACGGCATCCAGATAGTCTGCCCAGCGGGTGAAAGTATGGTCGCCACCCGTGAGCACCGTTTGCTTAGCGCCTGCGTAATACGCAACGGCCTGACGGTAATCCAGCGTTTCATCGCCTTCTTCGAGCATCAGCCAAAAGCGTTGCGGGTTGGTCACACGCGGCAGATCCATCGCCCTCAGCTCGGCAATATGCTGCGCGGTAAATTCAAACGGCTCACCCGTGTAGAGCCACTGGTGCGTGCCAATAAAACCTTCCATCGGTAGCTGGCCGATCACGGCGGGGTTTATCAACACGGCGTTAAGGTTATGCTTTTCGGCCAGCACGGTGGCGTAAAAACCGCCAAGCGACGAGCCAACCAGCAGGATGTTTGGATGCTTCAGGGCGTTATTTGTCGTGTTATTTGTCGTGTTATTTGTCGTGTTATTTGTCGTGTTATTTGTCGTGCCATTTGCCACGTCATTTGCCACGTCATTTGCCACATTAGTCGCCGTCTCACCAGCGCCGACTTTTCGGGCATGTTCAATGATCTGCTCGGCCTGAAGAATGGCTTCGGCCGGTGAGGCGGAAAGCTGCGGGCAGACAAAATCCGCCGCCAGGCCACGCTCAGCCATGCGCGCGCCCAGAGCGCGGGCTTTAACCGATTGCGGGCCGCTGGTAAATCCGTGCAAATAAAGCAACATGACGCACCTCCTAACTCATTGAATAATAACGTGGCGAATTATTGGTCAGGCGCTCCAGGTAACCCAGCCCCAATGCCATGAGGCCAGAATCAGCAAGCCAAAGGCAATGCGATACCAGGCAAACGGGGTGAAGTCGTGATGGGCAATAAAGCGCAACAGCCAGCGCACGCAAATGAATGCAGATACGCCTGCGCTGCAAAAGCCGATAACCCACAGTCCCAGGTCGTCCATACTCAACAGCGCGCGGTCGCGGTAAAGCTCGTATAAGGTCGCCAGAATCAGCGTGGGCATGGCTAAAAAGAAGGAAAACTCGGTTGCAGCCTTGCGCGATAAGCCATACAGCAACCCGCCAATGATGGTCGCGCCTGAGCGCGAGGTGCCGGGCATGAGCGCTAATGCTTGAAACAGCCCCATGGCCAATGCGTCGCGCGGGGTGAGTTGGTCCATGCTTTGAATGCGCACGCTGTGCTTTCGACGCTCAGCCCAAAGAATTACCAGGCCGCCAACAATCAACAGAGTGGCGACGACCGGGGCGTTAAACAGGTGCAGCTTGATCATTTTGCCAAATGCCAAGCCCAGCAAGGCCAGCGGCAAAAAGGCAATGGCGATGTTGATGACAAACCGCAAGGCAGCCGGGTCGTTGCGCTGCCACACGCCGCGCGCAATCTGCGCCAAACGCTGCCGATACTCCCAGCACACGGCGAGAATCGCGCCGGACTGGATGACAACTTCAAACAGCTTGCCGCGCTCGTCGTTAAAGTCAAGCAATGAGCCAGCCAGAATTAAATGGCCGGTGGATGAGATCGGCAAAAACTCCGTCAGCCCTTCGATAATGCCCAATATGAGGGCGTGGAGATACAAGTTAGCTTCCATGGGGTTCAACTTTCTGCGGAAATGAATCGCTGGATTGCGGGTAGTGGGTAGTGGGTTGCTGCGGCATTGCGTAACTGCTGCGTAAACTACTGGGTTGTTGCGCTTTCGCTACATGGCAAGGTCAATATTGCCACCAGCCCAGCGTGTTACGGGATGCTTTTCTTCTATTGTTGCGACCAGTTCAAGGAGGCGTCACTTTATAACAAGTACCCGCTGCGTGATGGCTCTCTTGAGAAAAATCTGAGCAACCATTCCTGATAGGCCAAAAGTCGGCACTGATGAAGCCCCTGCGCAGCAAGGCGGTCGAGCAAAGCTCACGCTCCTCGCCGCTGCGCATGACAAGACGGCGTTACAGGCTGCGGTCTACCTTAAGAATAGCAGGCAAAGCAGTAGCCTGGGGTCAAGGCGGCGCAGTCGCTACCTCAAGTTGTGTGAGCCACACCAAAGCGGCCTCGCGTGTTTCGCTACACATCTCGATGGACGGCTGCAAGCCACCACAGCAGGCGGGACGTTGCTTTTGGCCAAAAATCGCGCAGCGGTAGTCTGCCGTTAAATGCTGGCACGGCACATTGGCCGGTTTGTTAAGCGAGGAAATGGACGGCGCAATGCAACACGCCCCACAGCCTGGACGGCAGCTGGGGGCGTGGTTTTCAGATGGATGCACTGTGAGCTTGATACGGGTTGCGCAGACAATCGCTATGGCAAAAAAATCAGCTTGCCGCCTTTTTATAAACCTCTGCGCCACTTTTCACAAACTCGATGGATTTGACCTCCATGCCTTTTTGCAGGGCTTCTTCTTCAGAGACGCCCAGCTTTTCAGCGTAATCGCGTACGTCCTGGGTGATTTTCATGGAGCAAAAATGCGGCCCGCACATGGAGCAAAAGTGCGCGGTTTTAGCGCCATCCTGCGGCAGGGTTTCATCGTGAAATTCACGCGCTTTATCCGGGTCCAGGCCAAGGTTGAACTGGTCTTCCC
>DIUK01000025.1:1962-14334 GCA_002422995.1 Rhodocyclaceae bacterium UBA6160 | reverse complement strand
CATAGACCTCGTCGGTGGAGACATGTAAAAACCGGAAGGCGGTTTTTTGGTCTTCCGGCAGCGCAGACCAGTAACCCCGCACCGATTCGAGCAGGTTGAAGGTGCCAACAATGTTGGTCTGGGTGAATTCACCGGGGCCGTGGATGGAGCGNNCATGGCTTTCAGCGGCAAAGTTGACGACCGCGCGGGGCTGGTGTGTGGCAAGCAGCTTCGTGACCAGCGCCGCGTCGCCAATGTCGCCCTGCACCAAGGTGTGGCGCGCATCGCCCTGCAAGCTTTGCAGGGTTTCGGGGTTGCCCGCGTAGNNCGCGCATCGCCCTGCAGGCTGGCGAGGTTTTCCAGGTTGCCCGCGTAGGTGAGTTTGTCGAGATTGATGACGGGTTCGCCATGCAAAGCCAGCCAGTCGAGAACAAAATTTGCGCCAATAAAGCCCGCGCCGCCAGTGACCAAAATCATATGAACTCCATAAACATGAATTAACGAACGTCAAGCTTGTGCAAAATCAAGTCAAAGGCATAGCGGCAGTCGGCCACCTCTGGTTTGCAAGCGCGAGGCAAATCACGGGTATCGGCAGGCATACCCACCCAACTGACGGCGAAGGATGGCGCGCTTGCGGCTCCGGCAGGCTTAACAGCTGCAATGGACAAGCGCGTGTTGGGTGGTGCGGTACGCTTGATGTTCAAAGCGTCAGGCCAGCGAAAGTTCTTTAGCACATTAAAAATTGTCAAAGTGATCTGATCGTAATTGAGAGTCACGTTGCTACCGGTTTCCGGCTGGGTAACACGCTCCACCAGCTGCCCATCACGCCAAACCACGCCGTTGAATGAAATTTCTACCGGTATCGTGCCAGCGCCTCGCGGGTCCCAACGGTAAGTCCAGTTGGTCGACTGGCGAATTTTCCAACCGTCGGTCTCACGCCTGGCGTGGAATAGCTGCGAGGCACCTTTATCGTCAAACTTTAAATAAGAGATCACCGGAAGACCATCTCGGTCGAAACCCAGTTGAATATTGTTAAATAGACCCTGACCCTGCGCCACTGGATCCACCAGTTCAGCGTTGTTTGGCGTTATTGGTAATGGCAGCACCTTGCCGTTGCTATTTTCCCAATGTTGCAAGTCTTTGCTACGGGCGTAGTTGATATTGAAATTGGTCTCAACGTTAGGATTTGCTCGCCAAACCCACGCGACATGGATGTAACCATCCGGTCCCATCACGTAGCTGGTGGGGTAGGCGTTGACCGGCATTTGTCCATCGGCGGGCGCAAAAAGTGAGCGATCTAGCAAACGCCGCCAATCAGCGCCATCAAAGCGCTCGATGATCTCGACACCATTGCCGCTTTGACCGTAGCGATAGGACAAGCCCAGCGAACCGTCAGCCAAGCGGAAGAACCTCGGATAGGTAGTCCGATCCTGGCTAGCACCTGTGGTGGGTCGCAATACCGTCAATGATTCGAGATCATCTGGCTTGGTCATCCGAGCATAAACCAGCGGCGTAACGTGCATGTTGCCAGCCAAATGAACAATCCCTTGCTTGTCTAACGCCATGGTCACGTTGTTGTGCGCATCCCAACCCAGAAATCGAGATTTCAGACGCACCTTCTTAATTCGTCCAGTGCACTTATTAATCTGACTCACGGCAAGCCAACGGTCAGCATCGTAGTAGCCGATATATATAGCTGATGCAGATTCAACTGCACCAAAGCTAAGAGCCGTGCCACCCCAACTTTGGTCGACCTTGAGCGTAAGCGGCAGTGGCAAGCAACCGGTCGGTTGGTTGGCAGCCGCCGCAGGGCATGGCACGCATACGCAGGCCAACATGAACTGGCCCAACAAGCTAAGTGGCTGCAGGCGAAAGTTCATCACCCTCGTTTCTGACTTCACTCTGGCACCACCACTAGCGAAATGCAGCTGATCGAGAAAATGCCAGTGCAGGTAAGCGGATCTAATCGCAATTTAGATCCAAGATAAGGTCCATTCAGTGCAAAACGGCATCGAGTATTGCCAATGGCAACCGGTACGCGTACAGTTTGACCCTCTGCAAATCTGCCCTCCCCCCCCGTTGTTTTGGTGTAATACACAGTCGCCGTTGACGACACATCGCTCACCATATCGAATTCAAGCTGATAGCTCTTGCCCTCTTCAATCATCGTCTTTGGGAATAAAAAAAATGGATCAATGCCTGTTGACCTAAAAGACAAGGCATCTTTGTCCAACACTTCGATCTGCCCGTTAGGGCTGCACAGGCCTAGACCATTTAATTCGAAATAACTGGCGGCAACCTCGCTACACCAATATTCGTAGCGGTTGCGATGGAAACGATACGAAAATTGGGCATGGTACGCATCGACGAATAATTTATCAGGATGGTAGTCGGATGCGGCATCAAGCGCGAAGAACATGGACTTTGAGCTGTCATCACTTTCGACATGTGATAAATAACGCTCGGCATTGCTGCTAATCACAAAATCTGGCTGGCAGAGTTCCACCATGTCAGATTGGAAAGTCTCACTGCGAACATAAATGATATCTCTGAATGCAGGCGATAGAAAGGGTAGCATTTCTTTGATGAAGCTGTCACCGAATATCAGTAGCCGGCGATCGGTTACGGCCCTGGGGTTCCGCACAATACAAATGTTGTTGGTATTACCCGGCAAGAATTGTCTGTTGTCGTAGACCAGAAGAGGGTTAATAGGGATGAGGCACAGCGCTGGTTCGACTGAATGCAGCGCCAACATCTGAGCTAGGTCACCCGAGAGATTAGCTACACACTCAGAAAAAAAATCAGCCGAATCATAGTCAAGTCCGAGCTTGTTTAGTACACCGTGTGCAACGACTTGACTCCCAAAATTTGTCATGTGAGTGTCAAGCTTGCGGTAAACAGGGCCTTGGTGCTTGCACGCCAACAGCAGATCAAGCGGATAAAAAATGTAACTGGGTAGAACAGAACTCAGAGCCGCTGCGTACCGACTCAGAAATAAACTCTGAACCTTAGCGCCCCAAGGTGGCGGCACCTTTCCTGTCATGACCACGGGCTTAGAAGGAAAGATCAAGTGCAAATATGGAATGCCACGCATTTGACAGTAGGTACTACGCTTGGCGAGGTTGTCAAAAAATCGTTCGATATCGGTACTGGCTGGCTGACGATCCCCCGTTAAAAAAGCAAATTGTTGTTGCCCGCCACCGTACAAAAAAAGCCAATCATCCAAACCAAACAAAACACTCCTATGGACTTCACCCCCATGAAAATTATGATGTGAAGAACGCATAAAATTTTAGCTGAAATAATTTAAAGTAAAAAAGCAAGTATCTCAATATTAGCAATTTATTTCCCCGCCCCAAGGGCGATGTAAATATACAAACTGTGATTTAAGCGTTGGCTATTTTTCGGCCTTCTTTTTTTCCATTTATAATATAATGTACCAACATTGGGCATCTTGCTTTCAAGATATCACCATTATTTTTTTTATAAAAATTAGTAGAAAAATGTGAACTAGGGTTGAATGAATAACAATCCCCATAAATTACATAATGAATAACTGGTTCAATCTTAGACTCCAGCAAACCACTAATTTGAGTGAAATAATATTTTTTGTCGAATAGTGTACTCTTCGTACACATCATGCCCCATGGTTGTAAATTTTTGTAGCGTCGAAGATAAGCAGTACTTCCATTCATGAAGGATGGATTTTTTAATAACTCACCAATATTAAATAACCGCATTTGGCTATGTCCGCCGTCCAATGTTTCTATGTAAGTAAGAAAAACATTCTTATTCACGAGATACGGCAACAAGCCAAAAACGCGCTCCATTGCATGGGCCCAGGTCCCGTCCCCCCCTGTTGATGAGCTAGTTTCATCAAGCATTGCCAGTGCTTTTATCTCTTCAAATTTTTGCGCAATAGGCTTCAACAAAGATCCATTAATCCAAAACATTGTGCCGGCAAAAAAACCCCAGTCCTTATCATATGAATTTTGATCCATTATATTTAGAAGTTTTGAAGTGATATTATTGTTGCCGTACATTAGCTTTTTTGCAGACCGATACATAATTTCCGGGCCAATCATGCCAGTGCGACTCCCCAACAACATCTTATCCAATACATTTTCAACTAAATTACTAGTGCCCAGCAACGCATCAAGATACAGTCGACCAATAGTGTCACCGTCTTCATTTTTGTCATTTTTTGTATGTAATTTAAGTACTGCATTGTAGCGCCAAAGCGCGAAATCATGATTTAACTGAAGAAAAGGCAAAACATCCATACCTATATTCTGCACAACAGTTATGATTGCTTGTGGATATACTTTTAATACTAGTTCCTGAACAAATTCTAGTTTGTCCGCACTACATGTAACATACAAGTCAAAACTATTGTGTATATTTTTTAAGTATGAATAAATTAATTCCCACCGATCTGTGTAATAAAGATGCAGGCAAACAGCAGTCTCATATTTTGGAACTATTGACAACAGTGGCAAAGCCATTTTGCTAACTTGGCGCGGCGATTCTAAATCGGCGATAAGGTGTGATGCAGCAACACTAGCATTACGCTTGTTCCATAAATAATCCCATGATCTACCCACCATGCTAAGCATTAGTTCACGGTTTTCCAAAGACATCAAAAGTGCACGTAGCCATTGATCGGTGGTATTTTTACACGACAAGACTAAACCAAGGTCTGCCATGGCATCATAAGCAGTACCACCCGAACAAATGGTCGGAATTCCCAAGGCCGTATAGTCAAGGAACTTGATATCAGATTTACAAGAATTGAAAATATCGTCCGCAAGGGGCGCTAATCCTATATCGTAAGGCCCAGAGTGACTCAACCAGCGTGAAAATTTCGGATATAGCGTTTTACCTATAGGTGGCTTAACAATTTCTAGCCATTCACGTTGTGGTGGTTGACTAAGTGCCCCAATTACAACAACCTTAAAACAATTCCCTTTATGCTTAAACAAGGCATCTAGGGCTGGTAACACTATGGCAAAATCAGAATCATGCGTAGCAGTACCCATGTATAGAATGCGAAACTTGGGTACAAGAGATGGCCTTGGCGTTGTGCTACGATAATTCCTCCATAATCGAGGATCGAGAGTATTTGGAACGATAGAAGCGCTTACACAGTCCTGTCGATAAAGATCAGCCAGGTTTGGAGTTGAAAACCAGACATGATCAGCATTTCGCATAACGTATCGCATTACAGAATCCAGAGTTCTGTATTTCACTTGCTCAGGGTGAGTTACCGGCAGCATCGAAAACGCATCGTCATTGTCGACAAATAGTTTGATTGCATGATGTTTAACCTTAGCAATCAACATTTCGGCACTTTTTATATCAGCTATCGCAACACGCTGCACAATGATGCATTCACATTCTAACAAGGCTGGATCGTTTGCATTTTCAAGTAAAACCAAATTCAGTCGGTCATATGCCTCTTCAGTTGTCAATGGAGAAATTATTCGGATATATCCTGAGCTTGTTGGGGTCTTATGTCCATTCTGAAGCAATACACCTACTATTATCTTAGGTGATTTTTTAAGATCTGGGAAATCACGGTAGGCTTCATTTTTATAAGCACTTGATAACCCGAGTCGCTCTAGTATGACTGCATGGATTTCATTCGCCCTATTTTTGAATGAATGATTTTCACATACATACTCTGAAATAGCACGCTTCTGAATATTTAAAATATTTTTAGTACGTACACGCGTCAGTACGGATTCAAAGTTTTCGTTATTGTTTATTTGAGTTACGGCATCACCAAACAAACGCGATACACTTGGCATTGAGTCTGATATCAATGTACCACCTGCAGCTAAAACGTCAAAAATGCGATTTGATACAAAACCATATACTTTCATTGATTCCCAATGATCATTGAGTACGGCATCATACCTAGAATAATAATCGCCTAATTCCTTATTTGAAATATTTTCGCCACGTATGTAGCTCACGGGTATAAATTGATTCCAGAGTGTTCCGTATACATCAATATCCTGTCTAGATTCGATTGCATTTTTTACAATAGGTCGATATTCATTACGTGAATTTCCTACAAACAATAGTTTATTTACAGGATCTCTAGATTGCTTATAAGAAAAGCGATCTGGATCAGTGCACTGCAACAAGACTCGTACGCGAGTTTTCAAAAACGTTGCAAGAAAATTTGCATATGATTGCGAAGCAACAAAGGCAAAGTCGTACATTTCAAATTCATCAAATGAAACTTGATCTGGATGACTGATATTCCACAGGATATTGATTGGCCCTTTTGACGGTTTATAGGAAGAGAGTCCACGGATGACAATAACAACATCTTGCTCATTTATCGGACGCTCATACCATTTACCATGAAAATCGATAAACACTTCATGTCCAATACCTTCTAATGCAATTCGTAGTGAATCAGCGTAATGATAGTCGCCCCATTCATCTCTTTTTTCATATGGCGCTGGAATTTTGATTGCGATTTTAAATTTAATAGCATCTCCAATATTTATTGGCAAAGATGGATCAGCGCTATTCTTTATTTTTACAACTTTATGAAATAGCTTAGGCTCTGAAAGGGTAATTCGAATCGCATCATTTTTGCCTTGAAGATAATTGCACCCAATAAATGGAATATAAAACGGCTCATTCATTTTGGTGTAACGCAGAATAAGATCCCAATCAACCATCCTACGTAGGCCTTCATCAAAGCACCCACATTCCTTGATCAGAACAGCGTCATGAGCAAAAGCATTTAAATCCACATAGTTTGAGTCAAGGCAATGCGCCCAATTAAAAGGCTCGCCCCGATAACCAAGGATTTTTTCGTCATCATCGAGTAATGATATTGCGCTGTATCCCGCTTTTCTTTGTGAGTAAAGAAATATTATAATCATAATCTCTAGGTATTGATATGACCAGGTATTATCCGAATCAAGATAGAAAATGTATTCACCTGACACTTCCTTCAATCCTTTATTTCGTGCTGCGCTTACGCCACCGTGTCCTCCTTCAATCACCTTGACTCTAGGATCATTTTTATAATTAAGCAGCACATCAATCGTATTATCTGTACTACCATCATCTATGATTAGCAACTCCCACTTTTTATGCGTTTGAGCAAACACGGATTTGATTGCTTTTTCAATAATTGCACCTCTGTTATATGTGGGCATTACTATACTCACCAATATTGAGGCAGCTTTCGTAACTAACGCTTTATTCTTTAAAGTTGATTGTATGAATCGACTTTCGATGTCGTAGTCAAAATCTTTAAATTCTCTATAAGGCGCTTCATTCAGTTTTTTTTTAAGAATAAAATCAATATCATTGTTTGCGTTATTAATTTCTGATGCCAATCGTCTGTGGTTTTTGTTTAAATGAACAATTTCTTTTAACGATTCGATTAATTCATTTGAAAAATTCTTTAGAAATTTCTGAAGCAAATTTTGTTGTGTTTCAGCTATATCAATTCTCGTTAGACTAATCAGCACTGGTGTGTGAACTTCATAGCTTATTAACGACATAAAGGCGGATCTAGCAGTTTTACTGTAGTCCGGCCGGTTAGTGGTGGAAGTCAGTATATTGTCGATAGCTGCTGAAGCCCCTGATTGGCTAACATTTATCGCTGCGTTAGTCATAAGAAAATCAGTTAACGCAGCGCTTGAATTGGATATGACTGGTACTCCCATCCCAAGCGCATCTGACAGCTTCGCGGGTGTCTGAAATTGGGAGGCGGGTGACTTTTCATCTTGAATCAGGACGCAGCAGTCCGCCATCGAAACAACCTCAGGGATTGCATTGAATGGCTGATTGGGCAGAAATACAAATTGGCACTCTTTGATTCCCTGAAGCTTTATCTTGAGGGCTGGGTCTGCAAAATCCCCAACGATACAGAAAAGAACGTCTGGTCTATTCAGCTCGGCAATCGCCTGCGCAGTTTCAAGCAAGCCCTTGTGCTCGCGTGGGGTGCCAAAGAACAACACCACTTTTTTGTCTTGCGGTATGCCGTATTTGTCACGGCTTTGGCGTTTGAGCTCGGCTGATGGTTTGAACAGCTTTTCATCCCGCGCATGGCGAATGATTTCGCCGCCATAGCGCTGCTGCAGCGGTGTGTTGCACACCGTCACGCCGTCAAACACTTTGGCCAGGCCTACGGCTAGGCGGGTCCAGTCTTTGCCTGACAGGTCTTTCAAATCCGGCAATTTGCCGTGCTGCGCGATGTAGTCGTCCACACTGATGGGTGTTTCAGCACCCACAAAGGCCAGCTCTTCGTCGTCAATGTCCATCAGAACCTTGGCGTCCCAGATCAGTTTGTACAAGATGCCAAAAAAGATGTTGGGTGCGCGCGGTTTGCTCAAGTGAACAATGTCATACGGGTGCGCGGCTACCAGTTGGATGGCCTGGTCTATAAATTTGGCTTCGTCTTCCACTACAAAGCTGTGTTTGGGTATGGCGGTGGCACGTATCGGCTCCCACACCTCGCGGCCATGGCTTGGGAACAGGCTACCAATGATTTCAACCTCGGCAAAGGTTTCATACAACATGGCCAATGTGTACACGCGACCAGCGGCGTTGTGTGACAGCTCCCAGCCGCATACCGCTACGCTTGGCTTAGGGACGCTGCTGCGTTGGGCACGGTATTTTTGCCGAGCCATGACCATGTTTGCGGTGATGGCATTTGCCAGAGCGGGGGCCTGCGCAAGTGCGCTGATGTAGTGGCGTATGGCACTAGTGTTGTCGCCCTGGCGTAGGGCGGCGTTGCCTTGTTTGAGGGATGATTCGTTGGTTTGCTTGGGTGTGACAGTCTGCATGGCTTACCTAAAAATTATTGAAATTTAATGTCTGCAAGCTTCACAGTCGTGTGCTGGACTTGGTGTTGCGTGTCGTGGTTGGGCTGTTCATTGGGTTGCAGCAGCAGGGTTAGGGTGTTTTCTTGCGCCCAGCGGCTGCGGTCGATGATGGGCTCGGCAAAGCCCACATCTTGGTCAAACAGCACACAGGTGTTGGCCGGGTGATAGGCGTAGTGTGGTGCTGGCAGCAGCGTGGCTGCCATGCGGTTGTGGGTGAGGTCGCCCCGGTAGATGACGTAGGCGTTGTCTTTTGCATCAAGCACGATTTCTGGGCGGCTAATGGGTATTTGCAACGTGCCCCCGCCAAGCAGCTCGAAGTTTTCGGTGCGTTGAGACAGGTAGGTGTGGTGCCAAACCTTGCCGTCAAAACGCAGATGCTGGTACTGGGGTATGCCATTGGCATCGTCCGCATAAAACACAATGTGCGGCAGGTTGTGGCTGTCTAGCGCCATGCTGCATTGGTTGATAAGGTTGCTGCCGGGGGCTACCGGGTAAACCGTTTCAGCATTGACCTGAGTGATGGGTAGCTTGTAGGGGTGGCTGTGTGACGTTTGCCACGTGTTGCCATTGTCAAAAGAGCAGGCATAACCGATGTTGGTGTTGTTGACCACGTCTTCGTCACCCATGCCCTGTATGCGCCACACAAAAGATAGGTGCAGCGAGCCGTCTGAGCCAGTTACTGCGTGGTTCCAGTAGGCGTTGCTGGTCCAGGGTTTTTGGTCAAAGCCAGACAAGATGGCCGTGGGGTGGTCGGCCCAGGTTTGGGTGGCTTCGTTATAGGTTTTTAGCCGCGCGCTGCCTTTGTTGTGGGTGCCGTCGCGGTACAACAGGGTCAGGGGGTGGCCGTGGTGCGGCAAGATAAAGCTGGGGTAGGTCACGCGGTCTTCATTGGCACCAGTCATGGGTAGCTCAGCCGTCCAGTGGTCTATGCGGTGCGGCTGGCTGGTGCGGCGGTAGCGCAGTTGGGTTCCGTGGTGGTCGTAACACATGTGCAGGTGGCCTGCGCAGTCCAGGCCCAGACTGATGCTGTTGTGCGCATCGCGCAGCTTGTATTTGCCAGCCAGGTCATGGATGCTGATGTGGTTGGTGACCAGGTCGCGCTGCACCAGACGCAGGGTTTGCTCATCCACGTAAAACGCGGTGTATTGCAGCGTGCCACTGGTCAAAATGCCGTGGTGCCTGAAGATCACGGTGTTGATAGTGTTGGCAGCCCAGGCTTGGCCGAGGTCGTGCTGGGCGATGACCTTGACGCCCAAGCGCCGAGCTGCCGTTGGCGGTAGATGCGCCTGCCCATGCTGGCTTGGCATGGCATTTGACTGGGCCAGTGCTGCAAGCGTGTTGATGGGCAAGCCGATTTGTGCGAGCTGTTGGCTAACGCGGGCTTGGGTGAGCAAGCGCACATCGCTACCAGAGGCGCCCAACTGGATGGAGGTTTGAAAATGCCCAATGGCGCGGTTCTCTTGGCCGCTGATGGCAGCGGCACGGCCAAGCGTGTTGTATGCACCCGAGATCAGCACCTGACTCACCAGCTTTTTGCTACAGCCCCAGTCGATGGCCAACCGGGTGTGTTGGCGGGCCTCTGCGGCATTGCCTAAGCCTTGATGACCGGCTGCGGCCAAAAGGGCAAGTTTGGCGCGGTCGGGGTGGTGTTGCAGGGTGTCGCGGCTGAGTGCCGCCAGGCTGGCCCAGTCGCCAAACTGCCATTGCGTGCGGCTGCGCTCCAGCAGGTTTTCGTCATACGGCACCAGGTATTGCTCAGACACCACGTCAAATTGGGTTGTGGCCATTGGCGTGTGTTCGCGGGCAGCTGGCTTTTTGACGGCAAAGGCGGGCTGGTAGGGCCGCTTTTTTAACCATTTTCTGAGCTTGGGCATGGCTTACAACCCTGGCTCTCGCAGTAGCAGGTCTTTGATGAGCTCGATCTGCGCTTCTGCCCGAATCAGCTCGTCTTGCATCATTTGCTGACGCATGGCGTGCTCCTGGTTGTCAGCCTCCATGCGTTGGTAACGCTGTAGCTTGGTTTCAGATTCTTGCTGTAGGGTGACCAGCGCATTTTGGCGCTCGGTGGCCAGTTTGGCTTGTTCGTCTCGGGCTGCTGTGAGTGCAGCTTTGTCTTTGGCGAGTTGGTCGCGTTGGGCGATGGCATCTGACTTGGCTTTTGCTTCAGCATCACGCTGGGCAACAGCTTCTGCTTTAGCCTTTGCTTCAGTCTCGCGTTGTGCGAGTGCCTCGGTCCTTGCTTTGGTTTCGGCAGCGAGTTGTGTGCTTAATTGGTCTTTGGCCTTTGCCAACTCTGCGTTGTCGGCGATGAGTTTTGCTTTTTCCTGGACCAGGCTGTCGTGCTGGGTTTGCAGAGTGGACAAGGCCGCTTGGCGCTCGGCGGCCAGTTTGGTTTGCTCGTCTCGGGCGGCGGCCAGAGCGACTTTTTCTTTGGCCAGGGCATCGCGCTGGGTGATGGCTTCTGACTTGGCTTTGGCTTCAGCTTCACGTTGTGCAAGAGCTTCGGCCCTGGCCTTGGTTTCGGTGGAGAGTTGGGCGCCTAATTGGTCTTTTGCCTTTGCCATTTCTGCGCTGTCGGCAATGAGTTTTGCTTTTTCCTGGACCAGGCTGTCGTGCTGGGTTTGCAGTGTGGACAGAGCAGTTTGGCGCTCCGTGGCCAGCTTGGCTTGCTCGTCCCGAGCGGCTGTGAGTGCAGCTTCGTCTTTGGCGAACTGTAGCGCAGGGTTGCGAACAAATAGGGCGCGTACAAGTTGGGGGTGGTTCTCTTCTTCTGTGGCGACAAACTCCAGGCCATAGATCGACAACTGCTGGCGCAGGGCGGGCAGGCTCATGGCGTAGGTGGATGGGTTGGCACCAGCCGCGGCATCTTTGAGCGCGCGCACAACCAATACGTCCCATCCGTGAATAAGTTCACCTGCGCCCTGCAGCAATTCATTTGCGGGCAGACAGTCGATCACCGCCCAGTTGAAGGCTGCTGCGCCGTCTGGCGTTTGCTCAAGCAGGGTTTGCAATGTGGTGGTTGGCAATGTTTCCGAGTGCAGGGCCTTGATGTTGGGCCAAAGCGCTTGCAATTGAGCTGGCGCACACAGCCCGCTTTCAAGGGTTTGACTCAGGGTAAAGAATTCTGCGCTGCCGGGCTGGCCCGCCACCACGGCCTGCAATACTTGGCCATGCGGATGGTTCTGCAATTGGGCCTGAAGGCGGGCATGTTGCTGGGTGTCTGCCTCCAGCGCCAACAGGCATGGCATGTTGGTAAATGGGTATTGCCGGGCACTGCCACCGGCACCAACGTGCACCAGGCCTCTGGGTGGCGCAAGCTGCATCAGGCATTGCAGCCAGGCGCTTAGGTAGGGGTAGTTACTCATGCTTGTTTGACCAGTTTCAAGGTGCGCAGCCGAACGCTCAGGTTACGCATGTCGTCAGAGCCGTTGTCTGCAGGGCACACGGTTTGGGTAAAGCGCAGGTTAAGCGGCCAATCTTGTTGGGCTGCAGAGTCAGAGACCCTGAGCTGCACCTTGCAAATGAGTGG
>DIUK01000025.1:0-1844 GCA_002422995.1 Rhodocyclaceae bacterium UBA6160 | reverse complement strand
TGTTTTGCTGCATGCTGATCACCAGCTCTTGCGGCTGGTGCATGCGCCAAAAGTCGGTCACAAAGCCGACGGCCTTTGAATTTTGACTTTTTTCAAGCTCCTGGTGGCGCAAGAAGTAGTGCTCAAGCTCCTCTTGCACCTGGTGCAGCTGCAATAGCATCAACTCGTTTTCTTGTTTGAGTTCTGTGACTTCCAGGCTGGCTTGGTTGGTCTGTGCGCTGGCCGTGGTGGCTTGTTTGAGCTGAGCCTGGAGTTGCTCAAGTTGCTGGCTCAGGTTTGTTTTTTCGGCCTGCAAGGCATCGCGCTGCTGTGTGAGCGCAGTCTTGTCGTTGTCTGCCTGATCTCGTTGGGCAAGAGCTTCAACCTTGGCTTTGGTTTCGGTGTCTTTGGCGTGCGCGAGAGTGGACTTTTCTTTGGTGAGTTGCTCTTTTTGACTTTGCAGTGCTGCCACAGCAAGCTGCAGATCGGCTACCAGTTTGGACTGCTGCTCCTTTGCTTTGAGTGCAGCTTCTTGCGTCTTTGCAGCCAATTCAAGCTGGCTCTGGCGCTCTTGCAGCAATTTTGCCTGGGTGTCGCGCCCTTTAACGAGTTCGGCCTTTTCTTTGGCCAGTGCGTCGCGCTGGGCCTGAAGAGCTATCAGCTCCTTTTTTAACTGATCCAACTGCTCAGCCACTTGGCCGAGGGCCTGGTTTTTAAGAAAGTGCGATTCCAGCTCTTCTTGCACCTGGTGCAGTTGCAGCAGCAAAAGATCGTTTTCTTGTTTGAGTTCGTTCACCTGTTGCTCGACTTGCGGCATTTTGGCGAGTTGGTCTATGTGTTGGTTGACTTGCAGGTTGAGCTTGGCCAGTTCAGCTTGTGCGACGTCTCTGGCCTTGGCCAGCTCGGCCATTTTGTTGGCCTGCTGGTCTTGCTGGGTCTGCAGGGCGCTTAGCGCTGCTTGCAACTCTGTGGCGCGCTTGGTTTGCTCTTCAACCAGCTTGGTGGCTGCATGTTGCGCTTCTTGCGCCGTTTCGAGCTGGGTTTGTGCATCGGCCCAATCTGCCCACGCCAGGCTGACGCTGGGGGCTGTTTGAGCATCTTCAAAGGGTAGCATTGCTGCGCCGTCAAGCTCCTGGTTCAGCGACCACACGGGATGCTGGTCACTGATCATCTGGCGGATCAGGTGCGACTGCAGATGCGGGTGCTTGTGTGCTTTGGGTGTGGCAATGCGTGACAGGTCCAGACCCGTGATTTGCCACTTGTCTGAAAGGATATCGAGCAGGACCATGGGCTGGATTGACACCTGCTCGCTGTTCACCAAAATGCATCGGTCCTGATGCCGATGAAAGTACCTGAGCAAGGTGGTGTTCCATTGTTGCCACTGATCAAGTGCCTTGTTGATGGATTGCGCGCTGTGTTGTGTTTGCGCGCTTTGTTGGAGCGTGTGCTGCAAGAAGACCTCTGGGGCGTTGTAAACCAGCAGTAGTCTGACCTGGGGGTCAAAGTCTTGCCAGAAGTCCATCAACACGATGCTTTGGTCATCAGCCCAGCCCCAGAGCGGATGCTGGATGTTGGTTAAAAACAGATCTGTGGCAACTTCGTTCCAGAGTTTGCCAGGCTGTGCCTGGGTGAAAAGGTCCGTGCCGTGCAAGTCAATCTCTTGCGCGTTGATCAATCGGCTCTGTAGCGCCTGCGGGCTCAGCCCCGATATGCGGCCAGGCTGGGCCGTGGCGATGCCGGTCTGGTTCAACATCCCAAAAACTGTGTCATACCCTGAGTTGGCACACCCGACCGTAATAATGACCTTCATGCAGTTTCCAAATCAGAAAAATTGAGTTCAGGGTTTTCAGCGCTTTTGGCTGAAT
>DIUK01000121.1 GCA_002422995.1 Rhodocyclaceae bacterium UBA6160 | reverse complement strand
CAATCAGCACCTTGCTTGAGTTGCGCGAGCCGCCGTAGGGGTCGCCTTCGCGTTGAATGTGATAAATCTCAATCATCGTTTGAATTTCCTGTAAAAGTTTGAATGTACTTAAATGGCTGTCAAGCCACCATCAATGCAGAAGTTTTGCCCGGTGACATAGCTTGCCTCGCCTGATGCTAAATACAGCGCACAGTAAGCAATATCTATAGGTTGCCCAACGCGTTTGACGAGCTGCAGATCCATGATGTCCGACACCATTTTCTTGAGCATTTCCTTATCCGGAAACACGGCAAATGCAGGTGTCTCAATCAGCCCCGGCGAGATGCTATTCACACGAATATGGTCCGGTGCAAACTCTGCTGCCCAAGTGCGGCTCATGGCAATGACACCTCCTTTGGTCATGCTGTGCGCAAATTGATGGATATGACCGCCGAAATTTGAACCAATCACGCCGGCAGCTGAGGCTGTGTTGATGATGGACCCACCACCGCGTCGCTTGAGTACTGGATGTGCATATTTGGTGGCGTAATAAACCAGATCCAGTTCATTGCGAATCAGCCAGTGCCAGTCCTCCGTTGTGAATTGGTCGATTTTTCCATAGCGCACGGCCGAGGCGTTGTTGTAAAGGATGTCGAAGTCACCATAGGCGTCTACAGCAAAATCTATCCAGCTACGCACTTCGGCTTCGTCACCCAAATCCACCACGCGGCTGACCATTTTGCCACCCGCTTTGGTGACCAGGCGCACGGTTTCTTCGCTATCGCCTGCCTTGACGTCACACCCCACCACGCAAGCGCCTTCAGAGGCAAACAACTCTGCCGCTGCACGACCTTGACCACCGGCTGTACCGGTAATTAATGCGACTTTGCCTGCTAAACGTCCACTCATTGTTGTCCTCTATCCGGAAAGTTCTTTTTAGGGATCATGCGCAAAATATCAATGCCGGTATCCAGCGTGATGTCATTCCATTTGTTAATGGCGTTATCAACTTCGCACATTGCCAGTGTGGCCCAGGCTATTTGATGCGCCTCTTTGGGGATGGCATCTAGCGGAAATTGATTCAAGTACTCAATGAATTCCGGCAGGCGCGGCAGCATGGCGTCATAAAAAGAACGCACTTCTTCCATGTTTGACGACAGACGCTTGGAAAGCCGCTTTTCTGTCGTGGGCAAGCCCCAGGCGGCGAGATGGTTCTCTAAGCCGGAAGTTTCCGGGCATGATTGGGTTGCGTTGGTAGCATTGCTCATGGTTTTTCCTTCGCTTGGCTTTGCTCTATCGCGCTTAATAGCCGGTTGTAATAGGCGCGCAAGGGCACTTCCTGTTTATTCAGATTAACGTGTGTGATCGCACCACACTTGAAGTTCGCGTGAATACCTTCTGCCGTATATAAATCTTCAGAGAGCACGTCACGAATTTGAATGACACCTTGTTCCATATTGAACACATGGCCAAAACTGGTGGGTCTTTCCGTGTGATAGAAGTCCACCTCCCAAATGCATTCGTCTGCTGATATCGGGAGCGTGCGCTGGATCAGAATCTGCCCTTTTTGTACGAATAGAACGATATTCGGGAACACCAGATAATTGTCAAAAATCCACAGTGGATGATCTTCCTTGAGCACACCCTCGCCCCCTTCGGCGGCAAACTGTCTTTCGGGCTTGGTATAGATGGAAGTTGCCCCATATTTTGCCGAGAGTAAATTCATGGGGGTTTGCATGCCACGGCTAACGTCTTCAGGCCGATAAGCGGCGACACCGCAAGGCACGCCGACGCTCTCGGGAAAGTAATAAGCTGCGGTGTTTGATCCTGGAATCGCGCCTGCAATGGTTTTGCGATGGGTCATGTCAACGTGGTAACCCTCGATTTGTGCATCGACGATGAGTTTCCAGTTGGCATTAAATTTTGCTCGCCAGCCAAAGCTCCATGACCAATCCTTATTACCTAAATAACGATCGAACTTGTCATCGAGAGGTTTTAGGTACTCGCGTAAAGTCCACTCAGGTTTTTCAGCCAGGTTGATGAAAATAAAGCCGCCCCAAACATCCAAGTGGATCGGTTTTAAATGTTCTTGTTTTGGGTCGAGCTCCGCAAATAAGCCAGCGTCGGGCACATTGATTAAATCGCCCTCCAGGTTAAAACTCCAGCCGTGAAAGTTACACACCAGCGCGCGCACGTTGCCGGTGGGCGCATTAACGAGGCGTGCGCCACGATGAGTACAGGCATTATAAAAAGCACGCAGTTTTTGGTCTTTGCTGCGCGTGATGACAACTGAAACACCCAGGGTGTCGACTATGAAGTTCTGGTAGTCGCCCGGCGCTTTGATATCCGATTCGCGGCCGACGAGTAGCCAGCTCTTGCGGAAAATGTGCTCTTTTTCTAGCTCGAAAAATTCTTGTGAAACATATTGTTCAACTGGCAGTTTGCCAGTGCCTAGCGCATGACTGCCAATTTCTGGCAGCGCTAAATTTTCGGGCTTACCCATAATCCTCTCCTCTTGTCGTTATCTCTTGTGGTTATCTGATGGCATTCCTGTCAGCTATGTGTCAGGGCTCACCAAGACGTGCGCTGGTATCAGCAAATTAGGTGCCATACTGCAAAGCAGCATGGTTTCTATCGTATGCCCATACAAAACAACGCGGTAATGAAACTTCTTCGGCAATTGAACGAGTTTTATGATGCTAAGTTGTGGTTGCTTGCAGCACTGAATGTACAATTTTGAATATAGATTGACATAAATGAATATTTTTACGAAAAATGTCACTTTTCACGGGGAGTGGGTTCAATGAATTTATTCGCGGACAATGCACTGAACTCATTTTTACAGATGGGAACAGAGGATGGGCAAATGCGTCTGGATGGACAGCGGATGATCCTTTTTTATGCTTCGGCCTTTACCGAATACCGACGCGGCCTGATTGATCTTTGCGGAGCAAAAGCGGCACGTTCATTGATTACCCAGGTTGCTTACTCGGAGGGAATCAAAGGGGCTGAACTGCTGCGGAAACTGCATCATTCTGATGAAACCGATAGTTACAACTATCAGTTGAGTGCGTTGATTCATCAGTTGGCAGGCTACGCTTCGCTGGAATTCAAGCACATCAATATCGATGTGCAGCGGGGTATTTTTGAAGTTGATTTGAATTTAATCGCTTCAGTCGAGGCTGAGGCACACATTGCTGCTTACGGTTTAAGCTCGGAAAGTGTGTGCTGGCTATTGATGGGGTATTTGAGTGGCTATAGCAGCGCCTTTATGAGTCGCATGGTGGTATTTCGAGAGCCTCAGTGCAGCGCATCAGGTTGCGCCACTTGCTTGATGTCGGGTCGTTTAGCTCATCACTGGAATGAAGCGGAGCGTCTAGATGCCATGGCAAGCGGCCCATTGATCAGTCAGTTGAGCCTGGGGCAGGCGGGTGAATCTGTGACAGCAGGAGCGAATGAAATTGTTGGCGTGTCCTCAGCGTTTCATTCTGTGCTTTATTTGGTAGACAAAGTCGCGCCGACTAAATCCACAGTCTTGCTGCATGGTGAAACTGGTGTGGGTAAGGAGGTTATTGCACGACTAGTGCATCGTCGCAGTGAACGGAGCGCGCAAGCCTTTATTGCTGTGAATTGTGCGGCTATTCCTGCGTCATTGATTGAATCAGAGCTGTTTGGTGTGGAGCGCGGCGCATATTCAGGGGCAACGCATTCACGCCCTGGGCGTTTTGAGCGCGCGGAGGGAGGCACGTTATTTTTGGATGAAATTGGCACGCTGGACTTTGCTTCGCAAGGCAAGCTGTTGCGGGTATTGCAAGAAGGTGAGCTAGAACGGATTGGCGACCAGCGTACCCGCAAAGTGAATGTACGTGTGATTGCCGCAACGAATGCTGATTTGCGTCATGAAGTGCGCGAAGGCAGGTTTCGTGAGGATTTGTTTTTTCGCTTGACCACGTTCCCTATTCGTGTGCCACCGCTGCGTGAGCGTCGCGCGGATGTACCCTTGCTGGTAGATTTTTTCTTTCGCCGTTTTTGCAAGGTGCACGCAAAGCAACCGTCCGGATTTACCCAGGACGCTGTGGCAGTTTTGCTGCAGCACTCTTATCCGGGTAATGTGCGCCAGTTAGAGCACATGATAGAGCGAGCGGTGATTTTGGCGGATCAAGATCATCCGATTGATAGCTTTCACTTGTATGCATTTGAAGATGAGCGACAGGCAAAAGTCGGCGCTGATGATACGGCGAACAATGTGCCAGATGCTATGCCAACGAGTCTTTTAGCGCAGATGCCGGCTGCTGTTCTTGCGCCACAATCATTATCGCTACCGAGTCAATACAAGCAAGACGAGGAGCGGCGTGGCAATCTCGGCGAGCTGAGCAGTTTGCTGCGCCTGGCACGTGAGCAGGGGATGAGTTTGCAGGATGTGGAGAGAGCTGCGCTGCGCGTAGCCGTCGACGACGCCAAAGGCAATATCTCGCAAGCAGCCCGATCTTTAGGGCTGACACGCCGTCAGCTGGCTTACAAATTACAGCAAGCCAGCTTGACCGAGATTGATTAGGGATTAGGGACGCAGCACGTTACCAGGCAGTCCATCCGCCATCGTGAGCGATGACTTGTCCGGTCACAAAGCTGGATGCATCGCTGGCTAAATAAATCAGCAAGCCTGCCAGCTCTTCCGGGTCTCCCGTGCGACCCAGGGGTGTCGCCTCATTCAATGTTGCAACAAACGCTTGTATTGCCTGCTCAGAGGGCGGCAAAGCTTCACGGCCGAGTTGTGTGCCTAGATGCCAGCCTGGGGCAATGGCATTAAAGCGGATGCCATCGCGTCCGTATTCAGCTGCGGCCTGGCGGGTAAACCCAATGACAGCGGCTTTGGATGAGGAGTAATTGACTGCAACAGCAGGTGTTTTTGGTGAGACGCCACCCAACCCCGCAATGGAAGCAATGCTGATGACTACACCTTTTTTGCGTGGCAACATGAATGGCAACGCAGCGCGTGTGCACAAGAAAATGCCACGGGTATTCACACTGTGCAGGCGATCCCAATCCGCAACGGGCATCTCATGCACGCGCAGTGGGGGTGTTGCGATACCCGCGTTATTGATCAGAATGTCTAGTGTGCCAAAGTGTGCAGAAGTATCTGCTACCATTTTTGCAACAGATGCTTCATCAGAGACATCTACCCGCAAAGCCAGTGCCTCGCCACCTGCTGCGGTAATTTGCTGCGCGGTTTCCTGTGCAATGGCGAGGTCAATATCCGCACACACCACTTTTGCACCCACCGTCGCCAGGGCACGTGCAAATACACGTCCCAAGCCGACACCTGCACCAGTGACCAGGGCAACGCGATGATCCAAACGAAACAGGTTTAATGAAAACGATTTTGTGTCTGTTGTGCTATTCATTTCTTCTCCTCCTTATGGTTTTAATTTTTAATCAAGTACAACCAGTTTATCTGTTTAACCAAGCGATCAAGGGCTGCCACTGCGCCCAGTCTTGCCCGCCACGCGCAGCAGAGAGGTCAAAAATACTCAGGCCATGAGCGGCAGCTTGCACATAAGTTTGCGTGTCGCGCAAATGTGCAATGACAGGTAATTGTGTGTCATCCAAAAAACGTTCAAGTTGGCCCGCTGCGCGGGTGCGCGGATCAACGCGCATGGCAACGATGGCAACGAAGGCCTGTTCCTGGTTTTTTCTTGACGCCTTTTCCTCAGCGAGCTGTTGTAGAAAATCACGTGTAGCAATGATGTCGAAAATGGAAGCCTGCAAGGGGACAATGACCCGAGTGGCCTGCTTTAATACTTTCGTTAGTGCTTTTCCATGCAATCCGGCAGGCGTATCCAGCACAACGTGCGTCGTGTCTTTGGGTGGTTTGGCCGGGCTATCGCCAGCCAAGTCCCAATTGGCAATCGGTGGCAGCGACGGAGAGCGTAGCGCCAGCCATGCGCGAGAAGATTGTTGCCGGTCAATATCGCCCAGCATCACGCGGTGACCAATGCGCGAAAAGTAGCCGGCCAGATTTGTTGCTAGTGTGCTTTTACCTACGCCACCTTTGGGATTTGCAATAAGATAAGTTTGCATGGGCGATATCTCATGGATGAGTTAAGGAAGAAGAATGGTTGAGCCTGTCGTTTTGCGCGCAGTTAAATCACTATGCGCTTGGGCTGCATGTTCAAGCGCATAGGTTTGATTAATCTCGATCTTAACCTGACCAGAGATGACGATGGCAAACAACTCATCTGCCATGGTGAGTAAATCACTACGCTTAGCGGTATAGGTGTACAACGTTGGCCGTGTAATAAAGAGCGAGCCACGGCGCGCCAATTCGCGCAGTTCCAGCGCAGGCGGTGTGCCAGAAGAATTGCCAAAGCTGACCATTAAACCCAGGGGGCTGAGGCAATCCAGTGACATGCTAAAGGTGTCTTTGCCTATGGAGTCATACACCACCGGCACACCCTTTCCACCGGTGATGTCCTTGACGCGATCGACAATATGCTCTTCTTTGCTGATGATCACATGGTCACACCCATGCGCATACGCAATAGCAGCTTTTTCACGCGTGCTGACTGTGCCGATAACCGTTGCCCCCAGCGCTTTTGCCCACTGGCAGGCAATCAAGCCCACGCCGCCGGCAATGGCATGGAAAAGAATGGTTTCGCCCGGCATCACGCGATGCACGCGACGCAGCAGATACTGTACAGTCAAGCCGCGCAACATCATCGCAGCTGCGGTTTGAAAGCCAATGGCATCCGGCAGTTTGACGAGACGATCAACCGGCATATCGCGCACTTCAGAATACGCGCCGATAGGATGCTGTGGGCTATCTGCATAGGCGACACGATCCCCCACGGCAAACCCAGCCACCCCCTCACCCACCGCCTCAATGACGCCCGCCGCCTCTTCGCCCAGGCCCGCAGGCAGGGTGACGGGATACAAGCCGGAGCGGTAATAGGTGTCGATAAAGTTAACGCCGATAGCATGATGACGAATACGCACATCGCCCGACGCCGGGCGCGCGCTCAGAATAATTGATGTTCCAGCCGAGCTTTGCGCCGTCTCACCAACGCCGACTTTTTCCCAGCGCATCACTTCCGGGCCGCCCGTTTCATAAAACCGCATGGCATAGCTCATGTTCTGGTTTTCCAATCAATTATTGGCATCAACCACAGCCAGTGCTGTCATGTTGACCAAGCGACGCACAGTGGCTGTGGGCGTCACAATGTGCACGGGCTTGGCCGCGCCCAGCAATATCGGGCCTACTGTAATGCCATCGCTGTTGAGGGCTTTTAACAAGTTAAATGCAATATTGGCTGCATCCAGATTGGGCATGATGAGCAAATTCGCTGCACCTGTGAGCTGACAGCCGGGGAATGCCCGTTCGCGAATTTCTTGCGATAGCGCCGCATCGCCATGCATCTCGCCATCCATTTCCAAACCCGGCGCACGCTGGGCAATCAAGCGTCTGGCCTGCGCCATTTTTTGCGCCGCCGCAGAATGCACGCTGCCAAAATTGGAATGAGAAAGCAAAGCCACTTTAGGTGTCAAGCCAAAACGACGAACTTCATCTGCGGCCATTAAGGTGAGTTCAGCCAAAAGCTCAGCGGAAGGATCTTCATTCACGTAGGTGTCGCAAATAAACAGCGTGTGCTTGGGCAACAGCAATAAATTCATCGCCGCGAAACTGTGCGCATTCGGCTTTAAGCCGATGACATCCGACACATGCCGCAAATGGTGTTGATGTCCGCCAACCACGCCGCACAGCATGGCATCCACATCGCCTGTGGCGAGCAGCATGGCGCCGATCAATGTGGCGTTCGAGCGCATGGCATTTTTAGCCACTTCCGGCGTCACGCCTTGGCGGCCAAGTTTTTGGTGGTAAGCCTGCCACAAGGTTTTATAGCGTGGGTCAGACTCAGGGTTGATGATCTCAAAATCCTGATTTGGCACGATGCGCAGCCCAGCTTTTTCAATGCGTGTCGCAATGACGCTAGGGCGACCAATGACCACCGGCTTGGCCAGGCCTTCGTCAATCACTACTTGCACGGCGCGCAATACCCGCTCATCCTCGCCCTCGCAATACAGCACGCGACGCGGCGCTTTTTTGGCCGCATCAAATACCGGCTTCATGATGAAACCGGACTGATAAACAAAGTTATTCAGTCGCTCGCGATAAGTTGCCATGTCGGCAATCGGCCGCGTAGCCACGCCAGAATCCATCGCCGCTTGTGCTACGGCCGGGGCAATTTTGACAATCAGACGCGGATCAAACGGGCGCGGAATCAAATACTCGCGACCAAACGACAAGCTCTCGCCACCATAGGCCATGGCCACCACGTCAGACGCTTCGGCTTGTGCGAGTTCAGCCAACGCACGCACGGCGGCGAGCTGCATTTCTTCGTTAATCGTGGTTGCGCCGACGTCCAGCGCGCCGCGAAAAATAAACGGGAAGCACAGCACGTTATTGACCTGATTTGGATAATCCGATCGTCCGGTGGAAATAATTGCATCATTGCGCACACTGCGCACTTCGTCCGGCGTAATTTCTGGCGTAGGGTTCGCCAGTGCCATGATGAGTGGATTTTTAGCCATTTTGGCGACCATTTCCGGCTTCAAAACCCGCCCGGCAGAGAGGCCAAGAAACACGTCCGCCCCTTCAATCACCTCTGTGAGCTTGCGCGCACTTGTCTCTTTCGCGTAGCGCGCCTTGATCGGATCCATTAACGCGACGCGGCCGGTATACACCACGCCTTCAATGTCCGTAACCCAAATGTTCTCGACCGGCACACCCAAAGCCACGAGCAAATTAAGGCACGATAAAGCCGCAGCGCCTGCACCCGAGGTGACGAGTTTGATGTCTTTGAGTTCCTTGTTGAGCAGTTTCAAGCCATTCAGAATCGCAGCACAGACGACCACGGCAGTGCCATGTTGATCATCGTGGAATACCGGGATCTTCATGCGCTGGCGCAACTGTTCTTCAATATAAAAACATTCGGGCGCCTTGATGTCTTCCAGGTTAATGCCACCAAAGGTCGGCTCCATGGCTGCGATGGCTTCAACCAGTTTGTCCGGGTCTGGCTGCTCAAGCTCAATATCAAATACATCAATGCCAGCAAATTTCTTGAACAACACGGCTTTGCCTTCCATCACCGGCTTGGCAGCCAGGGGACCGATATTGCCCAAGCCCAGCACTGCCGTGCCGTTAGTTACCACGCCCACGAGATTAGCGCGTGAGGTCAGCCGATTAACCTGACTTGGGTCGGCCACAATAGCATTACAAGCGGCTGCTACGCCCGGTGAATAGGCCAGCCCCAGGTCGCGTTGATTGGTCAGTCCTTTGGTTGGTACAACAGCGATTTTCCCCGCAGTAGGGAAAGCGTGATATTCAAGTGCAGCAGCAGCAAGATTTTTTCGGTCGTTGGAGTCAGTAGACATAGCAGTTTTGAGACAGTCAGCATCAATAAATAGAAAAATACACCCGCATCATAAACCCCTCACGCGTCTATTGACCGGCGTACGAAACGCTTTGGGCTAATGGCGGCAGGTATGGCAGAATTGCCCATTCAGTTTAATTCTTTAATCCGGCAGGGAAATGACTATGCGACGAGTGGTGTTTAATCAAAAAGGCGGCGTGGGTAAAAGCACGATTACCTGCAATTTGGCAGCCATCAGCGCAGCACGCGGTGCGCGCACCCTGGTGGTTGATCTTGACCCGCAAGCCAATTCAACCCGCTATTTGCTGGGAGAAGCCGCTGACACGCTGGAAAACACCGCCACGGGTTTTTTTGACCAGATGCTGAATTTCAAGCTGCGTCCCTTGCCCACCAAGGACTTCATCGCGCCCACGCCGTTCGCCAATCTTTCTGTGCTGCCAGCTGACGGTGCATTGGAAGAACTCCAGGCCAAGCTCGAATCGCGGTACAAAATTTACAAACTGCGCGAGGCGCTGGATGCGCTGGATGACTTTGACGAAATCTGGATAGATACCCCGCCCGCCCTGCATTTTTATACCCGCTCGGCGCTCATTGCCGCAGACAGCTGCCTGATCCCCTTCGATTGCGACGAATTTGCTCGCCGTGCGCTGTATAGCCTGCTCGACAATGTGCAGGANNGAAGGCATTATCGTGAATCAGTTCCAGGCACGGGCAACCTTTCCGCAAGCCATTGTGGACGCGCTGCGCAACGAAGGCTTGCCGGTGCTGGACAACATGCTGTCCTCCTCCGTCAAGATCAAGGAATCCCACCAGCGCGCATTGCCCATGATTCATCTGGACCGCCAGCACAAACTAACCAATGAATATGTCGCTTTGTTTGATGCGCTCGAAGCCGCCAGAAAAGCGCGCAGTAAAACGCATGCAAAAAAATAACGACCAGCTGCCGCCACCGGCACATCACCAGGAAGCCACCACCCGCACGCTGGCGCATTACGACCGCACGGCAGATGCTTTTCGCGAGGGCACGCGTGACCACGACGTGAGCCAGAACATTGCCGCCTTGCTGCGCCATATCAAGGTGCCACCACCGTTTGTCGTGCTGGATGTGGGCTGCGGCCCGGGGCGGGATTTGAAAACATTGACCGCCTTGGGACATCAAGCTATCGGTCTGGAAGGTTCGGCAGCGCTGGCAAAAATGGC
>DIUK01000070.1:4994-5332 GCA_002422995.1 Rhodocyclaceae bacterium UBA6160 | reverse complement strand
CTGTCCTTGTTGCCTGCGCATGATTTCTATCGCAGCCTGTAATCGCTTGGCTAAATCTGGATCGTTGTTTGAGCGGGCGCCTTCAATCCCCAAACGCGCCTTCTCAACGAAATTGATGCGCGTAGTGTCTGTAGCCATATCGACAGTTTGACCGGTCGCCACCGAGATTTTCATTGTCATTCCTAGGAAAGGCGAGCTTTCATCAAGCGACATTTGCCCGCTACGAATTTGATCATTCATCCAATCAAACATTTCCTTGCGCGTCATGCTGGTGAAATCTGCTTGTTTGACGGTAGATGTTTCGGCAGTGGCTGCTGATAGTGCGGACGAAAACGATG
>DIUK01000070.1:4216-4923 GCA_002422995.1 Rhodocyclaceae bacterium UBA6160 | reverse complement strand
TCCCGCTTGAGCGCCGGGTTGGGCTTCACCTTGCGAGCCTCCAGCCAACAGAGTAAAGCCATTTTTCATATTGCTCTTCTAGGTCGGGTGGTGTCGGAATATTCTCGCGAGCGCTTTGCGCTCTTAACTCGGCAGTTCTTTCCTCAATGGTGTTCAATCCAACCGTAAGCCGTCTCCCATTCACGGATTCTGGATTCTCGATTGGATAAGGTTCAAGTTCCCCGTTCTTATTTGGTTGGAATTGTGTCCCGTAAATTTGAGGTTTTCCCTCGTACATGCGAATACGGTCTTCCAACATTGCAGCATGCCAAGGAATAACTTCGTTATTGACGGCGGCCTGCTTCAGCAAAGATAGGCAATGCCGCATAAATGGAGGATTGCCAATCGAATGTTGAGCAATTAGCCATGCTGCCCATGCGCCTTCCTCACCAACAAGACTTTTTCCAGGCCAGCCATATTGCTCGATGATGGCAGCAAGGCGAGCGGCATTGCTTTTATGCACATCTTCCATGCGAGGGTGATAACCATAGTTGCCTAGAGAACCATCAGCGACCAACGCCTCCCTTACGGAGAGATCATTTTTTGCCATCGCCACAAGTTCCTGGCTCAGCATTACATTGGAATATTGCATCAGAGCTTTCATTTGGATGCCCGACGTTGTAATTGAGGAGCAGCCTCCCAATTGAGCGCCGGGTTGGGCGCGGGTT
>DIUK01000070.1:2353-4140 GCA_002422995.1 Rhodocyclaceae bacterium UBA6160 | reverse complement strand
AAAGTGATCAGAAGGTTGCGCATGCTCAGATGATAAGCGAAGGGAAACGAACGCACCCAACGTAGAAGTGAGGGGCAGCCCGATTTTGGGCTGTCCCTCTCGACTGACAGGTTATGTGTTCTTGTTATCCGCAATTTCCCGTTTGAATTTTTCTGTAAATCGAAGCCAAATAGTATTACCTTCAAGCGGCTCCAAACCCAACTCTTTCCTCAATGTGTCACGCATATCTTCAATCAACGGATCAATCGTAGAAACGCCTTCTTGAGCGGTTTGATTCGACAACTTTCGAGCTAGATCAACTTGTTTTCGGGAGCCGAAAAGCTGAATTTCACTAAGTAGATTTTCAAGCTTCGTTATTGACTCAACGGTTGTATCCCTTCGTCCAATTTCTTGAGTAAGAGTTTTGTAGGCATCAATCAAGTGCTGCACAACAATCTCTCGCCTCTTGTTAGCACTATCACGAAGAGAGTTCAGCCAGCCTGCAAATAGCCAGCCAGCTATTGCCAGCAACACAGTTACAACCAACTTTGTCAGTTCAATTTCCATAGCATACCTTTAAGACACATAACACCTGAGTTAAGCCGCGCCGCGAAGCGGCGTCGGCTTGAATGAATTGTTAGGCGCCACTCACTCGTACTCCTTGGTGGTGCCATCTGCGAACAAGACTTTGCCAGCGTGGAATCTGATCTTAAGATTCTCTTTCGGCTCAGAGCGAAGTCGCTTGTGATAATCCATAAACTGGTTATAGTCGAGAGCACCCTTCCAGCTGAGAGATGCGTCTTGAGCAATTGGCTCGTTAATCTCGACACGAGACGCGATGATCCTGTTGCCAAGTAGATCCGTGAATTCAAGAACGCCATCAAACGCTCGAATCGCTTTGCCGGTTTCATTGCCGAAGGTAACGGTCATTGTCACTTCTTCATCAAACTTGCCGTTATGGATATCTTTAGGGCTGAATCCCTTCTTGACCAAGTTAGCTACGATTGGCTGATCCTTGGGCGCCGTCGCTGGTTCTTCTGGCTTGGTCTGCGGCCCGCCGCCTAGCGCAGCAGACAATCCGGATTGGAACTCTTTAACCGCATCTTGCATGGCGCTGCGCATCTGGTACTTGACGTGCTCACGTCCGGCAAAGTAGCCAAGAAGAAGGCAAACCACGCATGAAGCAATGATTTTTGCTCGAATTGTCATAAGTCCCCCTGTTACTGGTTGTGGCGCCTAACGAAGTTAACCGGCGGCGCGCTTTTGCGCCGTCCGGGTTGAACGTAAGATTATGCTACTTGCTGCAACTACCTTTTTTAGCGAGTTCCAACTTGGCAACTTCTTCTTCACCTTTTTTTCCGTCGACGAGTTCGACACCTGCGCCACCAACAAAAACACCCATCTTTATGTATTGTCGAACAAAATAATTCTGACCGCTGTCAGTTTTCAATAGCAAATCATTCGGCGAAAACTCAGACTCTGTCGACAGCTTATGATCTATGCCTCCAGCCACTTCTTCGTAAAAAAAGATGTTAGGCGCAGTCTCACCAACACATGCTCCATCGAGCCAGACATCTTTTTTTAACGCACCACCAAAACTACCAGATCGGTAAATATATAACCCAGCTTTATCGCCTAACGGAGGAGTAAACTTTTTTGCCATATCTGATTTTTCTTTGCCTTCCATAGGCACCGAAGCACAGCCAGCTAGTAGCAAAATAGCAAAAAAAGCTAACGTGAACTTTCTATTCATTTTTTCTTCTCCCTTGTGATAAAAATTGCATAACGTAGAGCTAAGCGGGCTGCGC
>DIUK01000070.1:0-2339 GCA_002422995.1 Rhodocyclaceae bacterium UBA6160 | reverse complement strand
GCGCATGGCCGAAGCGTGAGCCGGGTTAAAAGTGGGAAGCAGGTTGCGCATGCGCAGATGATAAGCGAAGGGAAACGAACGCACCCAACGTGCAAAGTCACGGGTTGCCCGCTTGCGGGCAGTCCCGTGGACTGTAGGGTTGGGCATGGTTTCATGGAACTACCCTTGAATATAGCCAGTTTTTTCCGTTTCCGTCCCCGGTAAACACTACGTGCTCGGCGAAATTTCCACTACCTACTGAATAGTAGGCAATCCTGCTGACGTGCGAAAAGCGATACCCAATAAAGCTTAGGGGTATTTCGTTTTCAGCGCCCGGGGGAAGTTCTTTAAGCAACTGCTCAAACAAGACGTCTGAGTCAGCAGATTGCCCGGAGCGGTGGCCAAAAATAAGATAGCTACGCCTGAATTTTGGATCGAGAGCCAGCCAGTCAGATATAAGCTGTCCATGCGGAATCTCATCAAGAACCCCCTCGATAGATACTGAACGAAGGCTTCTCTGGAAAGCAAATGTGATCGATGCATATCGATTGATACCAATATCGATGACCTTTCGACTGGTGGGCGAAGTATGAAATCTTGGAACGCCTACTTCATCGAAATGCACGCCCAACATACGTGTTTTTGGGATGCCATCATGCCCAACAGTGCCAAGCACAGCACCTTGAGCAAAGGGAATGCCGGCGAGTCGTTCTTCGCTAATCCACTGAGTTAATTGAATGAATGGGTTCATGGCTTGAAGGGGCTTGATGCCCAACGTTAAGTAGACACCCGAAAATCGGCCGGGAAAAGCACCGTTGCGGTGTATAAAATTGGGTTATTCTTGTAGCTCATTGAAATATATAAAACAAATATTTTAGTGACACCCTAAAATTTCGCGCAAATACACCACAGTCAAACCATGACCCCACCACCCAAATTACTCGACCAAGTGCGTGACAAGCTGCGGGTGAAACATGACAGCATCCGCACCGAGCAGTCTTATGTTGATTGGATTAAACGATAGATTCTTTTCCATGGCAAGCAGCACCCTAAAAATTTGGGCGCGCGTGATCTGGAGGCGTTTTTAACGCATCTGGCGGTGGCGGGCAAGGTGGCGGCGGCGACGCAGAATCAGGCGAAGTCTGCGTTGCTGTTTCTCTATCGCGAGGTGCTGGAGATCGCTTTGCCCTGGCTGGACAATGTGACCCAAGCCAAGGCGCCCAAGCGCTTGCCGGTGGTGCTGACAGTCAAGGAAGTGCAGGCGGTGATGGCGGGGATGAGCGGTACGCATGCGTTGATAGCGCAGTTGCTTTATGGCAGCGGCATGCGGCTGATGGAGGCGGTGCGTTTGCGGGTGAAGGATGTTGAATTTTCGCGCCGCGAGATTTTGGTGCGCGAGGGCAAGGGGTTCAAGGATAGGGTCACGATGCTGCCCGATGCGGTGATTGAGCCGCTTTTGCGGCATTTTGAAAAAGTCAAAATGTTGCATGAGGAAGATTTGGCGTTGGGCTATGGCGAAGTGTATTTGCCTTATGCGCTGGATAAAAAATATCCCAACGCAGGGCGGGAATGGGGTTGGCAATATGTTTTCCCCGCGCGCAATTTGTCGGTGGATCCACGCTCTGGCAAGCAGCGCCGACATCATGTGGATGAAAAAGGTGTGCAGCGTGCGATGAAGCAGGCAGTGCAGGATGCCGGCCTGGTCAAGCCGGCTACGCCGCATACCTTGCGCCATTCGTTTGCCACGCATTTGCTGCAAGCGGGGTATGACATCCGCACGGTGCAAGAGCTGCTCGGCCATTCCGATGTATCGACAACGATGATTTATACGCATGTGCTCAACAAGGGCGGGCGCGGCGTGACCAGTCCGCTAGATGCGGTGGGGATTCGCGCATGAGCGCAGCTGCCGGCGACTTGTTCCCCGCTGATTTGCCGCCGCCACCGCTGGCCGAGTTGCTGCGGCCGGCGACGCTGGACGAGGTGATCGGCCAGACGCATCTGATCGGCGCGGGCAGGCCGCTGCGTCTGGCGTTTGAATCGGGCGTGCCGCATTCGATGATTTTGTGGGGGCCGCCGGGGGTGGGCAAGACCACGCTGGCGCGCTTGATGGCGGATGCGTTTGATGCGGAATTCGTGGCGCTCTCGGCGGTGTTTTCCGGGGTCAAGGATATCCGCGAGGCGGTGCAGCAGGCGGAAAGCTTGCGCCAGCGCGGGCGGCGCACGATCTTGTTTGTCGATGAGGTGCATCGCTTCAACAAGGCGCAGCAGGATGCGTTTTTGCCGTATGTCGAAAACGGCACGCTGACGTTTATCGGTGCGACGACCGAGAACCCGTCGTTCGAGGTGAATTCGGCGCTGCT
>DIUK01000062.1 GCA_002422995.1 Rhodocyclaceae bacterium UBA6160 | reverse complement strand
AAATGCTCGACCAGGTGCTAGACCTGTTCCAGCTCAAGCCCGACTTTGACCTCAATCTGATGAAGCCCGGCCAAGACCTGAGCGACATCACCTGCAACGTGCTGCTGGGCATGCGCGACGTGTACAAACAGTGGCAGCCAGACATCATCTTGGTGCATGGCGACACCACCACCACTTTGGCGGCCAGCTTGTCGGCCTACTACGCCAAAATCAAAGTGGGCCACGTAGAAGCCGGCCTGCGCACTGGCAACAAATACGCCCCCTGGCCCGAGGAAATGAACCGCCGCATCACCGGCTGCACCACCGACATCCACTTTGCCCCCACCGCTATGGCCCAGGCCAACCTGCTGCGCGAGGGCGTGCCCGCAGACAGCATCCACGTGACCGGCAACACGGTGATAGATGCCCTGATAGAAGTGGTGGGCCGCCTGCGCACCGATGCGTCCCTGCGCAGCGGCTTTGAGCAAGAGTTCAGCTTTATCGACCCCAGCAAGCGCCTCATCCTGGTCACCGGCCACCGGCGCGAAAACTTTGGCCCCGGCTTTGAGAACATTTGTCAAGCGCTGGCCAGCATTGCCGCCCGTGGCGACGTGCAAGTGGTGTACCCCGTGCACCTCAACCCCAATGTGCAAGAGCCGGTAAACCGCATTTTGGCCAACGTGCCCAACGTCATCCTGCTCAAGCCCCTGGACTACCTGCCCTTTGTCTACCTGATGGACCGCTCTTACTTGTTAATCACCGACTCTGGCGGCGTGCAAGAAGAAGCCCCATCTCTGGGCAAACCCGTGCTGGTCATGCGTGACACCACCGAGCGCCCCGAGGCCGTGGATGCCGGCACCGTCAAACTGGTAGGCACCGACGCGGCGCGAATTGTGAGCGAAACCACTCGCCTGCTGGACGATGCCGACGCCTATCAAGCCATGTCCCGCGCCCACAACCCCTACGGTGACGGCCAAGCGGCTGGCCGCATTCGTGACCTCTTGAAAACTGCACCGTTTTAAGACGTCATTCAGTTCCACTCGTTTTTTTGTTAATTTCGGAGTTATAAAAAGTGTTCAACACCATCAGCATGATCGGCCTGGGCTACATCGGCCTGCCCACCGCCACCCTGTTTGCGTCACGCAAAATCAACGTCATTGGCGTTGACGTTAACCAACACGCCGTCGACACCATCAACCAAGGCAAGATCCACATCATTGAACCTGAGCTGGACATCTTGGTGCAGTCTGTCGTGAGCCGCGGCTACCTGCGCGCCACCACAAAGCCAGAGCCCGCAGAAGCCTTTTTGATTGCCGTGCCCACACCCTTTACCGATGGGCACAAGCCAGACCTGAGCTACATCGAAGCAGCAGCCCGGTCAATTGCCCCAGTGCTAAAAAAGGGTAACCTTGTCATCCTGGAGTCCACATCCCCCGTTGGCACCACCGAGCAACTGGCCGAGTGGTTGGCCCAGGAAAGGCCAGACCTGAGCTTTCCTCAGCAAGCAGCAGAAGCCGCAGACATCCAAATAGCCTACTGCCCAGAGCGGGTGTTGCCAGGCCGCGTGGTGCATGAATTGGTAGAAAACGACCGCGTTATCGGCGGCATGACCCGCACGGCCACCTTTATGGCCGCAGCCTTGTACAAAACTTTTGTTCAAGGCGACCTGGTCGCTTCAAACGCCCGCACCGCCGAAATGTGCAAGCTCACCGAAAACAGCTTTCGCGACGTGAACATTGCCTTTGCCAACGAGCTGTCGATGATCTGCAGCAAGCTGGACATTAATGTGTGGGAATTGATCAAGCTTGCCAACCGCCACCCTCGCGTCAACATCTTGCAGCCCGGTGCCGGTGTGGGTGGCCACTGCATTGCCGTGGACCCGTGGTTTATTGTGGACAAGACGCCCGATGAAGCCCGCATCATCCGAACCGCCCGCGAGGTGAACGACTTCAAACCCGAATGGGTGCTGAATCAGGTCAAGGCCGCCATTGCCGACACCTTGGCGAAAAAGCCCGGCTGCACCATGGCCGACGTCAAGGTGGCCTGCTTGGGCTTGGCCTTTAAGCCGGATATTGATGATCTGCGGGAAAGCCCGGCGGTGGAGATTGCGCAGCATGTTGCACAACTGGGGTGCCAGGTGTTGGCGGTGGAGCCAAATATTGAAGTGCTGCCTGTCAAGCTCAGCACATCCAATCTGAAACTGACCCCGCTGGAAGAGGGTATTGCCACTGCAGATGTGGTTTGTGTTTTGGTGAAGCATCGGCCATTCATTGAGGCGGTAGCTAATATCAAAACACATCCCACGGCGATCGATGCAGTTGGTTTGTTTGCATAAAAAAATATCTCAGGAGATCGGGAGTGATGTCGTCTAAAAAATCAACTGTGCGGGATGCCTTGTCAGCGTTTCAGCGCGGCGAATACCAATCAGCGCTGTTTATCTACCGTGAATTGGCGGAGCGCTTGGGTGCCGCATGCTTTGAAGCAAATATAACGCTGTGTGAACGGCGCTTATCCGTGCGCTCAGACCCTTCAGGCTTCTTAGTACACAAACAAGCCAGACAGTTGGTCGAATCGGCAACTGGGACGCAAAACCCAGAAATCCATCCTAGCAATGGTCAGGTCCAGCAGCTGCCTGTAGCCATTACGTCAGGTGCACAACCGCTTGAACTCCGAGACACGCTGACTTGGCGCGAATTCAATGTGAAGTCAGGTGACGATCTTGCGATAAAAGCCGCAGTGATATATCAGACAAAAAAGGAGCAAAAAAATCGCAGCGCGGTGATGGTTATTACCGCTTTTGATGACAGTGGGAAAGAGCTGGGTATTCCATGCGGCACACTCAGCAAGTCCTCGCAACTCAAGGGCTACTACAAGTATTTGTCGTGCACCAACGGACAGGTGTCTGAACTGCATTCCTTCAAGGTACCCCTTTGTGTAGCTAGTATCAGGGTTGGGTTTTGCCGATTTCATGCAACAGCAAATGATCGAATTGTGCTCGACCACCTGTCGATTGAAGCAAAGATAAGCGCCAAAGCTCAGATGGCTTTTGTACCACCCAGTGCACAGGCTGCCGAACTAAGCATTTTGGGCTGGCCGGAATACCCGCCTAACGGTAAACCCTACGTCATCGGCATCATGGATGAGTTCACTACAGGCTGTTTTGAAGAAGACCTCAACCTCATTCAACCCCGCCCAGACAACTGGTACGCACTGGCAGAAAAGTACAAGCCCACGCTGTTCTTTATCGAAAGTGCCTGGAAAGGCAACTTTGGCAGTTGGCAGTACCGCGTGGCGGACTATGGCAACAAGCCCGGCCCGGAAGTTGCTCACATCTGTGAATACGCCAAAACAAAAGGTATCCCAACAGTTTTCTGGAACAAAGAAGACCCCGTGCATCACGAAAAATTCATGTGCAGCGCCAAGCTGGTGGATCACATCTTCACCACTGATGCCAGCATGTGCAGCTCGTACCGGGAAAAGACCGGCAACGCCAATGCCCACGCCCTACCTTTCGCAGCCCAACCATCCCTGCACAAACCTGCGCCCTTAGCCGGTCGTAAGCCCCGATCCTGCTTTGCCGGCAGTTGGTACGGCAACCGCCATGAGTTACGCGGCCAAGCCATGCGGTGGCTCTTGGATGCGGGTAACCGCTATGGTATGGATATTTATGACCGCAACTTTGGTACCGGCAACTTTGTCTTTCCAGATGAATACCAGCAGGGCATCAAAGGCAGCTTGCCCTACAAAGAACTCTGTGACGAATACAGCCGTTACCGCGTCTTCTTAAACGTCAACTCGGTTACCGATTCGCCCACAATGTTCTCCCGCCGCGTGTTCGAGTTGTTGGCCTGTGGCACCCCGGTCGTCAGCACCTATGCCCGTGGCATTGATGAACTCTTTGACAGCAAGGCCGTCTGGTTGGTCAACAGCGCAAAAGAGGCAGACGAAGCCATTCGCACGCTGATGACAGACGATGTGGAATGGCGTCGCCGCAGTTTGGCGGGCATTCGTGAGGTGTTTGCGCGGCACACCTACGCACACCGCCTCAACGAAATGTTTGAGCGCATTGGCCTGGAAAATCGCTTGCCCGTCGATCCGCAGGTATTACTGGTGGCCAAAGCCCGTAGCGCTACAGAACTGCAAGCATTACTGCATTCAGCCGCCACCTTTTGCTACCCCAAATGGAAGTTACTGGTTGAGTGCAGTGGTACTGCCGGGCAGCAAAGCGCTGTGCCCCCGCCAAACGTGCAACTGGTCAATGCCGGCTATCTTGCCAGTGCGCAACTGATTACTGATGCAGCCGACTCCAGCGCAATAGGCTGGCTCGCGGCCGGATCAAACTATGGGCCAAACTACCTTCGCGACCTGTCCAATGCGATGGCCTATCAACCACAGGCACAAGGTTGGGCCAAGTCATTGACTGTAGATATGTTCGCATTCGATCAACCAACGGCATTGGAATGCACCCTATGGAATTCACAACAGTTCATCGACACCTGGCGCCATGAAGATGTAGGGCAACATGTTCAATCAAAACGACTTTTTGTTATTGACAGCGCAGAATTTTCCACGGCTAACACCAGCCCAGTTGTCTTGAAAGATCAATCATGACCACCGCCAATCGTGTACTGATCTGTGCCAACCCTGACCTTAACTTTATCGACGGATCATCCATCTGGGCGCAAACTATCACGTTGGCAACCGCTGCTACTGGTAGTGCTCAAGTTGACTTCATCGCAAAAAGTAAGCCGGAGCGTGATGAACTGTTTGCCCCTCTGAAACAGGCCAAACACATCACTGTCATTGATGGCACGGACAAAGCCCATTGGGAAGGCAAGACCACACGCAGGTTAACGCTGCCAATGATGGCAAAACTCGCTGTCAAACTGGATGCCCTCAGTGCCTACGACTTGATCATCGTCCGTGGTTTGGAAATTGCAACAGCTTTGTTGGATCACCCTGGTGTTCTCAGCAGAACATGGCTATACCTCACAGACATTCCGCAAACGCTCGCGCAATATACCGACGCACAGCGGCAACAGATGCAAGACCTCGCGCGCGGGTGTAAACGTTTATTGTGCCAAACCCAAGGCTTCATAAATTTGTGGCGGGAGTTGGCACCTGATGTGCCGGCGGCAAAATTCACACTTTACACACCAGTCATCCCGGACCTAGCCAGTGAATTGACACCCATTGCCCAGCGCCCAAAGCGAGCCATTTATGCCGGCAAATTCACTCGCGACTGGATGACCCTGGAGATGGCCGAAATTTGGCCTGATATCCGTCGGCAGCTGCCTGACAGCGAACTGGTCATGATTGGCGACAAAATTCACAACGAGCCAGCACACCCTGATTACCAGCAGCGCATGCGCCACGTCCTGGAAAACACCGCTGGTTTGTTATGGCTAGGCGGTCAGTCCCGCGACGTCGTGCAGCAACAGTTGCAGCAGGCCCGTGTTGGACTATCCTGGCGGGCCGAGAGCATGAACGATACCGTCGAATATTCCACCAAAATTCTGGAGTACGGTGGCGCCGGATGCTCGGCCATCCTTAACCGCAATGCGCTGCATGAACAACTATTGGGAAGCGACTATCCGCTGTTTGCTAACAATGCTCAAGAATTTTCTGAACAGCTTGCCCGCGCACTACGACAACCTGAGATAGCTCAAAAAGCAGCTGACACATTAAAAGTCCTTGCACAAAGGCACACCTTCTCTGCCCGCGTGGCACAAATTAGGCGGTGGTTGGCCGACGAACCAAAGTCACAGCAAGCCAAACGCAAGACTCGCCTGCTGGTCGCGGGCCACGACCTTAAATTCTTTACGCTACTTCAGAAGAAGCTGGAGGCCACTGGGCAATTTGAATTCCTGATTGACCAGTGGGCGGGGCACAACAAACACGATGAGGCACAAAGCCGATCTTTACTAGAGCAGGCCGATGTCATCTTTTGCGAATGGTGCCTTGGCAACCTGAAGTGGTACTCACACCATAAGAAGCCTCACCAGCGCCTGGTTGCCCGCTTTCACCTGCAGGAGCGGGAGCAGACCTATGTGGCTGACGCCAATTGGGACAACATTGACCATATCAGCTACGTCAGCGAATTTATTCGCCGTGAGGGTCAGAAAACTTTTGGGTTCCCCTACGAAAAAACCTCGGTGATTCCCAACTTGCTGGACGATAGCAAGTTCACTCCCAAGAAAAAAGCCGCCGAAGCACGCTACACCTTGGGCATTATTGGTGTCGCCCCGGCGCGAAAGCGCTTGGATCGCGCTATTGACCTGCTGGAGGCGCTGCTGGAGACCGATAACCGCTACTGTCTCAGAGTCAAGGGTAAGCATCCCCTTGACTATGGGTGGCTGCTTAAGCGCGAAGCTGAGCTGACTTATTACCGAGGCGTCTTCAAGCGCATTAACAGCACTCCCAAGTTACGGCACAAAGTTATTTTCGACCCGCCTGGTGATGATGTAAATGAGTGGTTCACCATGGTGGGATTTATTCTCTCCCCGTCAGATTTTGAATCATTTCATATGGCAATTGGAGAAGGCATGTTGACAGAGGCGATGCCGATTATTTGGGATTGGGATGGCGCTTGTGAAATATGGCCACCAGAATACTTGGTGTCTTCAGTAAATAGTGCCGTAAATTTGATTGAGGCTAACAATTTTGCAGATGGTCTAAGTTTTAGAAAACAAATTCAAGATAATAATGAGTTTGCTTCAGCGGCTAACTTATGGGGTAAATTAATGGAAAAGCGCCATGATCAAATTTGACTATACATTTCATAAAAATCGTGATTGGAAATACTATGAAATTTACTTAAAAAGATTTAAGAGCAATCCATCTCCTATACTAGAAATGGGATCAGGATTAGGTTTATTTTTAGAAGCTTGTAAAAATAATAATATTGAAGCTACTGGTCTTGAATACGAAATTGAAGGCGTGATGAATACCAAGTCCAAAGGGTTGGTTGCAATGCAGCACGACCTGTCTGAACCTGTGCCATTTTTAAATGAAACATTTTCTGCGGTATTTTCAAATCAAGTTATTGAGCATCTTAAGCCAGCGACTCAGAAATTAATGATATCTGAGGCATATCGTGTTTTAAAACCTGGTGGTCAAGTATTAATCCAAAGTCCATGCAAGCATTTTGAGGCGGCTCGGCTTGATAAATACCATATTTCTCTTCTCGCGCCCACAGAACTTAAAAGGATGATGGAGTTGGTTGGATTTGTTAGATGCAATCTTAGTTACAATAGAATGCAGACCATACAAGGTGTTCCTGATTCTGAAATTGAAACATTATGGAAAAGATATAAACCGGATGCTTTTTCAAAAGATGCAACGGTTTTCGCATATAAGCCAGAATAAATTCTCCTTGAATTGTATTGATAAAAATCATGGCAGCAGAGATAAATATTCATTATGACGAAAGTCGTCAGATTGTGATGGCTTATATTGAATATGACTTGAAGGCCGATCACTTTGTGTTTGCGTTCTATTTATATCAAAATAAAATTCGCATAGCAAAAAGTGAATACAATAAAAATCCGGCAATAATATTTACAGCACCACAGGAAGGTGGAAATTTGAGTGTTTCTGGTTTCATTAAAAACACTTTAACAGATCAGATTCAGCGACTAAATTCTAGATGTGTTGGAGTCAAGCCTTCTTCAAATCTAAATATAAAAGAATTACCATCACGCCTATCTTTCATTGATCAGTATATCAAACCGATTGATCATATTTCCATTGACAAGCTAGCATCTAAGTTGCTCGTTGGATCCAGATTCCGTGCTGAAGTGACTGTTGATCTTTGTACTTTTCCGATATATGCGAAGCCATCGACAGAAAAGCGTCTCTTTATCCTTTTGAGCGGTGCTGCATCATCACGTAATGTTGACAAGTTTCCAAACTTCAATAGATGGAGTTGGGCTGATCAGTTTCCGGGAACAGTTCTTTGCATTGCAGATCCAACCCTTGCTGCTGATTCAAATTTATTACTCGGCTGGTATGTGGGAACTACGGAAATAAATGTCTCTACAGAACTTGTTAAATTAGTTAGGCGTATATCTGAAGCACTAGATATTAAGCGTAAAAATATAATATTTTATGGATCTTCGGGGGGTGGGTTCGCAGCCATGATGCTTGCACCACTATTAGGTGAGGGAGCGACTGCTATTGCAATTAATCCGCAAACACGTATCATTAAGTATAATAAATCGATGGTAGATTATTTTTTGGCCACCTGCTTTACAGGAGTGTCGTCGGAGCAGACTGAGAGAATCTATCTTCGGAGACTATCGGCGATTCACGCGTGGAATAGTGATGCAGCTTTATCGACAAGATTGCTGCTAATCCAGAACGCACACGACTCACATCATTATCGGAGTCACTTTCGCCCAATGCTTGATGCACTTTGTATTCCTGAAAATGACACTACCGATGATGGGAGGATACGCACGCTTACATTTGAGGATCAACGCGGGCATTCCGGCGTCGACTCGTTGAAAACACTACCAGAAATATTAGCGATGGCGATGGCGCTTAAATATTAGGAGAAGAATTTGAATCTGAGCAATAAAATATTTTGTGTGATTTCCATGGCGCTTGCGAGTTTAGCGCCTCTTGCATTCGCCACGCAGGAAGTACATCTCGCTGTCAGTGGTGCTGACAACAAAAGCGGGTCAAGTCAAAAGAACGCAGTGGCGACACTGCAACGTGCGTTTGACTTGTCATCAAGTTTGGCGACCACTTCAAATCCTGTGCACATAGTCATATGGCCCGGTATTTTTAGGGATCAAGGTGTTGTGATTGAGCAAGGAGACTATATTGGAAAAATTTCCATTCGTTCTGAAGAAACGAATCACGATAACGTAGTGCGATTTCTAGGTGCCGGTGAAGGTGCCACATGGCTGAAACTGAAGGGCAGCAAGGGACTTTTAACTGGATTGGATATCCGTGGACTGATTATAGAAAACTACGGCACAGCGATTGATTTGATAGGCAATAGAAATACTCTTGACCAAGGAAATGGCGGTACGGTTATTGAAAATAATGTTTTTCTTCACATAGGGTCAACGCGTGAAAGTACCCTAATTTCTCCAACAGCTGCCATTCGCCTTACAAACTCTAAAGATAACAAAATTATTGCTAACAGATTTATTTCAATTCGTAAAAGAATTGCCTGCGGTGGAATGCATGCGATATACCTCGCACATTTTTCATCCAATAACGAGATTCGGAATAATGATTTTTCGGATTTGTGTGGATCAGCTATAAAATTGCGTGATAGGTCGAATGATAATTTGATTTTCAATAATAAATTTTCAAAGTTGGAGAGTGAACCCGCAATTGAGGAGTGGTTTTGTGATAAGGCCACACGGCATGATTGCACCAAGACTGCGGGGGAATGCCCTTCGTCCGGAAATTTGGCTAATAAAAATGTACTTCAGGACTCCCCTAATGCAAAATTGTTGATCATTCGCGGGGGAAGTGTTCTGCGAACTTGGTGTGAAGTGAATGATTTTAAAAGACCACGCGTTATGCTAAAGTCATAGCTGTATTTAATGAGATAAGGTCTTGCATTGTTTCAGTATTGATTTTTTGAGTGATGCAGAAAAGTTACGCCGATTTACTGTAGACCGATCCTTAATTTGAGCCCAAATGAAACAATAGGGGACAGACCACGTTTATTCCCTGATAGGATAACGCGATAATCGATCTGGAGGCTTTCCATACCAACCATCAGTATGTTTTACTGAATTCTTGTCGCCTTGATGTATGAGGACAATGATCGTCACCATCTTCCGCACTTTCATGTGCGTTATCAGGATTTCAAGGCATTGAAACGCTTAACGACTGTTCTGGAAAATTGGGGACAGACTACGTTTGATTTTAGCTAGTGGAGAAATAGGGGACAGACCACGTTTATTTCTTGATAGGATGTATGAAGCAATTCAATCTGACTTGCTAGCTAGTCAAATATTAAATTTTTCATCAAATATTTTCGTTAGTGCCGATGAGCATAGATGGGGTAAGAGTCCCTTTACTACATTGATGGATATTACATGCCCGCGCTGGAAATGCTTAAAAAGAAGGACAATTTAATGACCATCACAAGGTTAAATCCACCGGCTACCAGCCGGTCAGCTTCAGCTAGGAAAATGTGGGTGCAGAATGTCTGAAATGGTCTATAGATAGAGGAGTCACACGTTCTTTCAGATTGAGTACCAATTTGTATCGGTCACGAAATATCGCTAAAAGGTGCTGACGGCAGAAGTTGCAGAACTCGTCAAAGAGCTGGTACGCCAAATATGCAAGACGTTTGAGATCAGGATAGTCAAGGGAGTGGTGAGCAAAGACCATGTGCACACTCTGGAGACCGTCACGGACGATGGCGCCCAGTGAGATCATGAGGCGACTCAAGGGCAACACATCGAATCGGTTGTTTGAGGAATTTCCGCATCTGAAGAAGAGGTACTGGGGATGACACTTTTGGGTACGTGGCTATTTTTGTTCCACGGTAATGCAGATGACAGAAAAGATGATCAAGAACTATTTGGAGCACCATTTTGAGCCGAACCCGAACGATGATGTCAAGACGCAACCGCAGTACGGCACGTCGTTTAGGCGACGCGTATCAGGTCTACCAGTCCGTAACGCAAACCAACCAGCTTCAGCTGGTGGTTGTTTAGTGAACGAAATACTATGCGGCTGGGCCTGTGTGGGTGCGCGCGCCCAAGTGATCGAAGACGGCATGCTGCGCCGGGCGGCACAACTGGGCTTGCTGGTAACAGAGCAGGCTGTTCGCCCAGACTATCACGTTTGTTTGTTACATCCAGCAGGCCACACTGGCTCCGAAAGAGTGGCTTCCGTAGCGCCGCGGCTGCTGGCATGGTGCGGCCATGTGGTAGGGCCAGAGCTACCCCTTTGGCCCAGTGCGGCCGATTTTCTGCAAAGCCTGGCTGATGCATCAGCGCCACGGCTTGCGGCGTTAGACGGTTTGTTTGCCCTGGCCTTGCTGGATGAGCGCACGCGCTCGCTTGTGCTGGCAGCAGACCCGTTTGGCATGCAGCCGCTTTACTTTGCCCGCTGTGGCAAGGGTTTGGTGTTTTCCAGCTCGGCCGACCTGATTTTGCGCAGTTTGCCCGGCCCCATCACCCTTAACCCGACTGCGGCGGCTGAGTACCTGCATTTTCATTACTGCCTGGGTGACAAAACCCTGGCCAACGAGGTAGAGCGGCTACCGCAAGGGTGCGCGCTCACGCTGCATTTGGATGAGGGGCGGGTGCAATGCGACAGGCTATAGGACATGACCGAATTGCCCGCGCCAGCAGGTAACGCGCCCGGCGAAGTGGCAGAGGCAAGCGTTGACAAACTTGTGGCCGCGCTGGACCAGGCCGTTGGGCGGCGGCTGCGCCACGCTGGGTCCAACCTGTGCCTGCTAAGCGGCGGGTGGGACTCGCGCGCCCTGGCCGGCCTGATGACACGGCGAGGGCTAGACTTTGCCACCCTGACAACTTATGGCGACACCGGCAACCTGGACGACCCCGAATGCGCCCGGCTGGTGGCGGATGAGCTGCAGTTGGTCAACACCTACATTCCCCTGCCGCCAGACTACCTGGCACGCCACTGGCGCGACAAGTGCCTAGCCACCGACTTTGCCACCACCATGCACACCTGGCTGTGGCCGCTCTCCCAGTGCCACGGTTTTTTGGGTCCCGTCAACATGGATGGCATTGCGGGCGATGTGGCGCTAAAGGGACTGATGCTGCGCCCCGAGCATTTGGCCTTGCTTGGGCAGCGTGATGATGGGGCCTTGGTTAGCGCCCTGTGGCAGCACCACGGTGTGGGCGATACCCTGCAGCGCTGTTTGCGCCCCGAGGTGGCGGCCGAGTGGACCGAGCGCGCCCGCGCGTCTTTGAGCGACGCCATGACCCGTTGGCCCTGGCACCCCAATGCCCTGAGCTTTTTTGTGCTGGGCAACCGCACCCGCAGGGCCATTGCAGCATCGCCCTGTTTGCTGCTTGGGCAGCGGCTGCACAACGTGGCCCCGTTTTTAGACCGTGAGTTCATGGCGCTTGCCATGGCGGTGCCGCCGCAGGCTAAGCTGTCTGGTGAGCTGTATCGCCGGGTGCTGCGCACAAGCCGCCCCGCGCTTGACAAGATTCCATCCAGTAACGACAAGGATTGGCCCGCCGCCCACCCCCGCCGCCGCCGCCCAGTCATGGCCACTGCCGCCACACAAAGTTACCGCGA
>DIUK01000088.1 GCA_002422995.1 Rhodocyclaceae bacterium UBA6160 | reverse complement strand
TGTTTGGCACTTCGGCAACGTGACCCACCACCTGCCAGCCATCACCATAAAATATTTTCTGCAACTCTGTTTCAAATAACTTAGCGTCGCTAAAGGCTTCTTTGGGAATCTGGTTTAACTTGGCCGGCCAAATAGCCGGAGACTCACCGGTGTAGTTTTCCGTACGATATGTAGACATCTAAATCCTCCTCTTAAGCACTTAGTTTGAATAATGGCGATTGCTGTGGGGAAAATGACCAATAGCTTGCTCACCCTCCCCATTGAACGATCAATCTGAAAAAAGATTCAGCGCCGTCTCACCAACGCCGACTTTTTGGATCGGCTATTTGCTTTTATTATTGCTTTTATGTGTTGCAGATACTTGTTTGTTTACTTTGCTGCATCCGATGTCAGCCCTAAATAACGCGCGTAGTTTTGCCAAAACCCGATAATTGGTGCTTCGGTAATCATGTGTTCAGAGCTTTCAGCATAACCGCCGCCCATGGCTAAAACTGAGGTTTTTTTGCCATCGCGAACAACCGCCTCATGCACAATTTCTACCGCCTCGCCATCTTCCATGGAAATCAGACCAGCAGGTCCAATAAGATTGGATTGTTTCATGCGGATCAGCTGCATTTCCTCGTCATCATCTTCATAACCAAAGAGCGTCCACACAATTTCAAACGCATCCGGCGCGTAGGTAACTGACTGCCGCACAGCCAGCGTGTTGGCAATTTGCTGCAGCAGCAAGTTCGGGAAAATCGCATTGATAATCAGTGTTGAGCCATCATCAAATTCTTGCCGCCCGGCTAATATGCTCGGGTCTTGTAACCGGAATTCGGTATTGTAGGAACGCACATCCTTGTAAACTTCCTTGTCTTCCGCTTCGCTGGTTGGTGCAGCGGCCGCACGCACTTTCAACAGTGAATGGCGCTTGGAAGCATCCATGTGCGAAAAGCCGGTTTGCGTTGCACGATACAAACCAAAAGTGTTATGAAAAAGGTGAAGCAAGCTGCCGTGATAAGGATCGCGGGTATTCTCTGCATAGAGCTTCCAGTTGCCATGCACGTACTGCCGCTGATCACCCAAAATCCGGATCGGACGATTAAAAATACGCTTGACGGTCGCGACAATTTCTTCACCCAGGTAATCCTCGATCGGCTCAACCGTCTCAGAAAAGGTTGCGAAAATGACACCATTCAAATTTGCCACGCGCAGCTCATCCAAATGAAAATTCGCCATATCAAACGCCGCAGGCATGCCACCCTCGCCACGCACACCGCGCCGCATGGGTACACCACGCAAGGCACCGGTTAAATCAAACGACCACTGGTGATAAACACAGTCGAAAGACTTGGCATTACCACGCGACTCTCGCACTAAAAACGCACCTCGGTGCATGCAGCGATTTTTAAATACGTGAATCCTGCCTTCTTGATCACGCGTCACAATTACGGGTGTATCACCAATTGCCGTCGCCTTGAAGTCGCCTTTATTCGGCAACTCAGCTTCTAAACCAACAAACGACCAGGCTTCGCCACGAAAAATCTTTTCTTGTTCCTGGTCGTAATAAGATTGATCAGTAAACACTTCATAAGGCACACGAAAACCGTCAGGACTGGTAATCCACGGTTTGTTGAATGATGTCATAGGCGCATTCATGATGTCCTCCTTCAGATAGGGGCAACAAGCAATGTATCAACACGATGAGTGTCAGCAATCACACGCTTCTCGGCAAATTTCAGTTCGCCATCGCGCATGACGATGCGATCCAGATATTTCCCTGCGCTAAAAATATCTGTTTGCCCATTACGCCGGGTTTGAAATACAACGTAGCTGCTTTGGACGGTCAGGCTGTCTTCATCCACTGATTGAATCAGCACGTTCGAGATAACATGCCGATACCAGCGCTGCGGGTAAATATTGGCTTCGCGCAATGACACAATCCGGTCAAACAACATGCCTTGGCTGGTACAAAACATCAAGGCCAAAGGCATGCCGCGCTCGACATTTTCGCGAGTGATGATTTCGTACCGACACGCATCACTTGCGAAAAACGCGGGCCACTGTTCCAGCGCATCATCATCAATACAAGCAGCATAGCGACTCAGCAATCGCTCTACTCGCCATTGCGTCTCCATGACCGATACACCCTGCCAGGTAGACTGCTTCAGTAGCTCATCATTCTGCATCGCTGCAGTTGCAACTGATTGGCTAGTAGTAACTGCTGCTACTGTATCCATTATTTCTCTCCTTAAAACGGGAACACGATATAGCGAGGCAGCACATCGGCGTCATAGACGGCGCGTCTGCTCCGAAAAACGGCTTTGTCGCCTTGAATTTCGATCAGGTCGCGATATTCACCACTGGTCAGGATTTTGGTGGCGCCGCCTTCAGGGGTCATCATGATCATGAAGCTGGTGGTGACGTTGTATTGATTGCTTCCCGCTGCGGTGCAACTCAGAGGCTGTATAAAGTGACGGGTACGATAGGGTTGATATGTCCCGACCCAGACTTTGGTGACAAACGAAACTCGGTCGTCGATCCGCCCGCGACAGTCGTCATACATCAGGGCCAGCGGAAAACCTCGCCGGTCGTTCTCTGCTGAGATGCAATAGTAGCTGGCGTCTTCTTGCGCAAAGGTTGCTGCCCAGCCAGCCATGTCGCCTTGGTCTAGTGCGGATAAGTACGCGGCCTGCAATGTGTTAATCGCGGTGCTGTGTGCGGCGCTTGCTGCTTGGTTCATTTCTCTCCCTCCCTCTTGAATCCCATGACTTTCCGATAGTGCTCCCAACGCGGAAGATTGCCGGTCTCATCGTTTTGTTTCACATCCATAGGCACTTCAGTAAGACTGGTCACGCCTTTTTGGAACTCGGCAAAACCAGGCGTTTGATTGCCAATATGGATACGCTGAAAAATCGCTGCGTCTTCCATACTCACCATGCCGCAAGGGCCGAGCAGGTTGGACGACTGGCGAATGCGATGCTGCTTTAACTCTTCACTATCGTCCTCATGGGCAAAATAAGCATAATGCACTTCAGTCACATCATGGCTACGCGCAATGGCAAAGCGCAGGTTGATCACGTCCATGTGCTTGGTCATCACTGTCATCGGAAATAACTGCGTAATCACAGAGCCACGCTCAGGATTGCTACCCTTAAAGGCAATCAATGAGGGATCTTTCAAGAACCCATTACCTGTTGCTGGTTTTAACTCAGCCTCAAACAAAACATGCCCACCGGAAGTCATGCGTTGAAAGCCTTTGCCGCCTTGCCAGTTAAGCAGGCGAAACCCGGTATGCAGTAACGGGGCATGATAGCCATCGTTATCGTTATAGCCTTTCCAGTTCGAGGCGTACTGCACTTTCTGGTAGCCCAGCAATTTGAGACGGCCATCACCACCCAGCAGGGCGGTCAGTGTCGGCAAAGCGGATTCGCCCAGCCATTCTTTCAGCGGAGGGGTGTTCTTACCCATGGTGACCAAAATCAGTCCAAGAAACTGTTCGGTTTTCACTTCCATCA